>CAYWLF010000019.1:0-18614 GCA_964458875.1 uncultured Gemmatimonadota bacterium | reverse complement strand
CGCCGCCCCCGTCGAAGTCGGAGCTGATGCCCACGTGGTCGATGCCGATCAGCTCGACGGCATAGTCGATGTGATCAACGAAGTGCGACACGGTGGCGCCGGGATATTCGTCGTTCAGCTGCGCGCGAGCCTCCCGATAGGCGTCGCGCTGTTCCGGAGTGGCCCTGGCCCAGGACTCGAACGGGGCGTTCTCACGCAAGGCGCTCAGAGCGGCCTGCTTCTCGCCTGACGGGATCTTCACGTACCCGTCGAAGGCCACGATCTGCACCACGCCACCGTTCTCCTTGATGGCGACCAGTTCATCGTCCCTCAGGTTTCGCGGCGTGTCGGCCAGTTGGCGAACGGCCGAATGGGAGGCGATGATCGGCGCCTTCGACAGGCGGGCCGCGTCGATCGCCGTCTTTCCCGACGCGTGCGACACGTCCACCATGATTCCCAGGCGGTTGGACTCGGCGATCGCCCGCTCGCCGAACTCGCTCACTCCGCCGTGCTCCTCCTCGGCGTCGCCCAGGTTCTCGCGCGGGATGGACGAGTCGGCCAGGTCGTTGTGCCCTATGTGAGTGAGCCCGAAATAGCGTGCCCCGCGGGCGTGGTAGTCCTCGAGCAGGGACAGGTCCTGCCCGATCGCGTAACCGTTTTCGATCCCGATCGTGGCCACGAGCTTACCCTCGGCATGCAGCCGCTCGACGTCGTCCGCCGTCCAGGCGAAGCCGATCTCGTCCGGGTACATGTCGTCGGTCAGCCGGTGGATCGCCTCGAAGAGCTCCACCGCCCGCTCCTTCGCAGCCTCGTAGTTCTCGGGCGTACGTTCCGTCTGGCCCACGTAGACGATGAAGAACGACACGTCCAGGCCTCCCTCGCGCATCTTCGGCAGCGTGACCTGCCGCCCCTCCCGCTGGCCGGGATCGGACTCGGAGGTGGCGAAGTTGGGTGAAATGTCGTTGTGCGTGTCGATGCTGATCACGCTTTCGTGGATGGCGCGGGCGCGAGATTCCAGGTCGTCCACGGGTTGTGCCTCCTGCTGGCCGCAAGCGGCTGCGGGTACGAGAAGAGCCATCGCGAGCGCGAGCAGGAACGGAGAGGAGCGAAGGCTGAGCGTGCGCGAGGGGCGCATGATGTCTCCTGTATCGAATGCCTGTGCGGGCGTAAGTCTCGGCCGCAACCTCGAACACGACGCCGCCCGGCGCAACGAGTCCCCGGCTACGCGTCCAGGCGAGCGGCGGAGCTTGCCGAGGCGGGCGAGGACAGCGAACCTGCAGGCCGGACACCGCACGTGGAGGCACCTCGTGAAATCACTGGCATGGTGGACCACACTTCTCGCCGCGGCCACGCTCCTCGCCGGCCCTCTCCCGGCACAGGAGTCCTGGCAGACGGCCACCTGGGAAGAGTTGCGGGCCCGTGGCTATCCCGAATGGTTCACGGACGCCAAGCTCGGGATCTTCATCCACTGGGGCGTATACTCCGTGCCCGCGTACTCGGGCCCCGAAGACTACGCCGAGTGGTTCTATCGAGGCCTCCAGGTCGGCGACTCCCTGAGGATCCGGTTCATGCGTGAGAACTTCGGGGACGACTTCAAGTACGCGGACTTCGCTCCTCTCTTCAGGGCCGAACTGTTCGATCCGGACGAATGGGCGGACCTCTTCCAACGAGCCGGCGCACGCTACGTCGTCCTCGTTTCCAAACACCACGATGGCTACGCGCTCTGGCCCAGCGCCTACTCGCCTGGCTGGAACAGCTCCGAGGTCGGGCCCCGGCGGGACCTGGTGGGCGATCTCACCGACGCGGTGCGCGAGGCGGGCCTGCGCATGGGGCTCTACTACTCGCTGGGCGAGTGGACGAACGAGCTGCACCGCTGGTACACCGACCCGCCGGAGAGCATCGGTCCGTACGTGGACCGGCACATGGTCCCCCAGTTCAAGGAAGTCGTCGAAGCGTACCGGCCCGATCTCATCTTCTCCGACGGCGAATGGCTCAATTCGGCCGAGCAACTCCGCTCCCGCGACATGATCGGCTGGTACTTCGACACGATCGGACCGGACGCCGTCGTCAACGACCGGTGGGGCGGAGGCAGCGACATAGGCTTCCGGACGCCGGAGTACAGCTCGGGTATCGATCTCACCGACCGGCCGTGGACGGAAGTCCGGGGGATCGGACGCTCGTTCGGATTCAACCGGAACGAAAGGCTGGACGCGTATATGACGCCTGAGGCCCTTGTCCACTTCTTCGCCGCGGCCGTGGCGGGTGGCGGTGGTATGATCCTCAACGTGGGCCCGAAGGCCGACGGTCAGATCCCTCTTCTGCAGCAGGAACGGCTGCGCCAGCTGGGCCAGTGGCTGGACGTGAATGGCGAGGCGATCTACGGCTCGGTCCCGTGGTGGAAGGCCGGTGAACACCGCGAGGTGACCCTGGAGCGAGTTGACCCGGCGATCGACTTCTACTGGAACCGGAACGGCCCCGGCTACCCTATCCGGGAGGACGACTTCACCGCCGAGTGGTGGGGCTACCTCGAAGCGCCGGTTACCGGTGACTACACGTTCTCGGCCTCGGCGGACGATGGCGTCCGGGCCTGGGTGGACGGCCGGCTGGTGGTCGACGAATGGGACGACGACGAACCGAGCGCCGCGGGCCCGACCATTCGCCTGGTCGGTGGGCTTCGAGTCCCGATCCGCGTGGAGTACCGTGAAGAGAAGGTCATGGCGTCCATCCGCCTGGAATGGTCGGCCGACGGAGGCGAGGCGGAGGTGATTCCGACCGCTCATCTGTATTCCGCGGCGGACGGACGAGAAGCCGACGGCCTGGCTGCCGTGTACACGTCGATGCGCCAGTACCTGGCCTACACCCGGAAGGACGGCGACCTGTACGCGATCACCTTCGAGTGGCCGGACGGCTCGCTGGAGCTTCCGATTCCGGAGCCGCCTGAGGGAATGCGCGTTACGCTCCTGGGACGGAAGGGCGAGGCGCCTTGGAGGTTCAGGGATGGAGCGGTCAGGATCGACCTGTCGGGGATCCCCGCCTCGGAGATTCCTGGCGAGTGGGCGTGGACGGTGAGGTTGGAGGGGTACGCGGCGGCGGTCCCGGCTGAACCTGGAATTGACGAATGAAGCCCCTCAGACTCGGGCTGACTGTCAGTGGCGTCCTTCTTCTGGCGCTGCTCGTGTCCGAGCTGGTATTCGATCGATGGCCAGCGATCGCACAGGCATCGCAGGACGGAGCACTGGCCCGCCAGGGTGAGGGCATCCTCCGGGATCTCCGGATCGCCATCGTGCATTGCCTTCTAGCCGGGTACCTGCCGGCCGCGTTCCTCGCAGTACTTCGCAACGGCAGGCGTACCGTATTCGCGCTCCAGGGTGCGCTCGATTGCACACCCGAAGAGTGCGGCGCGCTGGCGGATTCAATCCGGTTGTCCGCCGTCGGGCTAGCGGCCGCTGCCACGATTGGCCTCGTCTTTGCGTTCACGGGGCCCTACATCGTGCCGCCCGTCCCCCAGACTCCATGGAATCCCGTTTCGTGGAACGCGGAGGTGGCCTGGCACCGTGTGCTCGGACTCTGGATGGCACCGTGGGTAGGGATGCTTGCCTACGCGATCGTGGCCATGTCCCGGCGCATGTCCCGCCTGGCCGCAGACCTGAAGTCGATCGACCTGTTCGACCTGAAACCGTTGCTTCCCTTCACGCAACAGGGACTCGGTAACGCCCTGCTCCTCATGGGATTCGTCGCGATCGCGGGACTGATGCTGTTGACCGAGACCGGGTTCGACCTCCTGGGCCTTCTGGTGGGACCGGTGATCCTCATCGCCGCGGGACTCGCCCTTGCGCTCCCGATGCGCGGCGTCCACAGGCGAATCACGCAGGGGAAGGCGGCGGAACTGGAGTGGGTGGATACGAAGCTCCGCCAGCAGCGCACCGTACTCAAGGGCGGAGAAGACCGGACTTCCGGCGATCTCTCAGACCTCGCGGCATATCGAGACCTGGTCCGCGCCGTGCCTGACTGGCCGATCAACGCGTCTTCCTACGTACGGTTCGGCCTGTACCTGCTGATCCCGATCGTCTCGTGGGCCGCCGCGGCCCTGGTCGAGAGGCTCATCGACGTGATCGTGTTCTGACAAGCCATCCCCCGCTCCGGATGATCCGCTTCCCTGAAACGCGTCTCCGCAGCGAAGCGAGGACTGGCGTGAAAGGGAAGCGGTCATCCGCGTCGGATCAGTATCCCTTCTTCTTGGCCTTGGCCCAGCGGTCCTCGGTCGGAATCATCACGTGCGCGTACGGCGTATCCGGCCACATCACCCAGGGACCTCCGTTGCGGTGATCCGTGGACAGTCCCTTCAGCATGCTGTGATCGGGCACCAGGAGCATGAGGTGGGCGCCCACGTCGGTGACCCAGTCCTCGGGTCCCGTCGGCTCGGTCGCATAGGGATCGGAGTTACTGACCGGCGCGTCACCCGAGAGCATGTAGGCGATCCCGATCTCGTCGTACTCCGGTTCAGTTTGGGTCATGTAGGCATGGAGAAAGCCCATCCAGGGCCCCGTGATGCACCAGGGGTCGGCGCCTTCGGTGTCGGGACGGTCGGGCAGGCACGTCCATTCGTTCGTGCCCTCGCGAACGACGTTCATCTCCCAGTCCAGGATCGTCGCATCGGCCGAAATCGATTCGGGCCCGGCGCTCATGGCGCTCTTGATGACCTTGTCCTGGGCCATGGCCGTGGAAGTGAAGAGTACCAGAGCCGCGAGTGCGGCAACAAACGTCCGAATCATACAAGCCTCCCGTCGGGGGTACGGGCCGGAGCAAGCCTTTCAGGAGTCCCTGGAGACGCCTCGGGGCGCACCCGACCATACAACAGCCTCGCCTCCAGAATAGACAAATCATTCAACGGTTGGAACCTGCCTCGTCTAAGACGTGTCAGCGGAACGTCTCACCGAGGGTGGACGGCCGGACTCCGAGAGCCCACATTCCCGCCTCGTCACCCGGAGAACGAACCCTCTCGAGGAGCAACCGTTGAGCTCGACGCCCGGAAATCTGCCGATCGTACGCAGTGTGCTTCATCCCACCGATCTCTCGCCGGATTCTGAGATCGCCTTCCAGCACGCGCTGGCGATCGCGCTGTTGCGGCAGACCTCACTGACCCTGCTCCACGTGGAAGGATCTTCGCGGGAGGGGGAGTTTCCGTCGGTGCGTGAGATGCTGGAGCGTTGGGGACTCTTGGAAGAGGGCTCATCCCGGAGCGCGGTGTACGAGAACTTCAAGGTCCGGATCAAGAAGAAGGTCGTGAAAGGCCGGCCTCTCCCGGTCATTCTCGAGCACATCGAGCAGGGCTACGTCGACCTCGTGGTCGTCGCCACGCGGGGATCGGGAGGAGGGTGGCTCAAGCCTTCCGTATCCGAGCCGCTGGCGCACCGCTCGGACACGTCCACGCTCTTCGTCCCGGTCGACACTCCGGGAATGGTGGATCCGTCAAACGGACAACTGACGATTCGGAGTATCCTCGTCCCGGTGGCCGAGGTGCCGGATGGCCAGAACGCCGTCACCCTGGCCGCTCGCACGGCGATCGCCGCCCACGAAGTGCATGGCGACCCGGTCGAACTTCACCTGACGCACGTGGGTGACGAGATGCCCGAGCTGCAGCTACCCCAGCACGAGGGCATCCGGTGGACCCAGAAACTGCAGAAAGGCGACGTGATCGATCGGATCATCGAGACCGCTCGAGAAGCTTCCGCGGACCTCGTGGTGATGGCGAGCGATGGGCGGAATGGCATCCTGGATGCCTTCCGGGGGAGTCACAGTGAGCAGATCGTGCGCCAGGTCCCGTGTCCCCTGCTGGTGGTGCCGATCACGGCCCACGAGATGCCGCTGCTTCTGACCTGAGGCTACGACCCGCGAACCGCGGGGAAGTTGCCTGAATGCTGGTACAGGCGATCGTACAGGTCGCCGTAGCTGGACACGGATTTGGTCACCGCCAGTACGGGGCCGAAGAGCACGATCAGTATGAACACACTGGCAAACATGACTTCCTCCATTCGCTCGCACATTGGCACGCGAGCGTCACGAAGCCGTCACGAGCCTGGGAATTCGCTGCGAAAGAAGGTCGGGAGGGGCCGGAAGCCGGCCCTCTCCCATTTGAAGGGTCTACTCCACCACCGAGAGCGAAACTCCGCTGGCCGCGAGAGACTGGTTCGCGGTCCCGGAGGCCTGCTGCACGCTGACCTGGTATCCCGCCACCTGCCTCACGTCCGGCACCGTGAATCTCATGATCTCGCCTGAGAGCGAGGAACCGACGACCACGGCGTGAAGAGTGTTTCCCGACAGGTCGTGATACACTCGTGCGCCGGCGGAAGCCGCGGGCGACGTGATGCCAGAGCCCGTCACCGTGAAGACGACGGCGCCGACTGGCGTCCCACTGTTTACTGAGACGTTGAGCACGCCAGGTCGTGGCTGTGGCTCAGGGGGACCGGTGGTATCATCGCTGCCGCATCCCAGGATCAACAGCCCGGCCACGGTAGCCAGAATCGCACGCGTCCTCATGGGACCACCTCCTCTCCAGCAACCGGCGATACCCGACTCATGAGCCCCTCTCTCTGAAGCCAGGCGCGGAAGTCTCCGACGTCGAAGCCTCCGTTGTCGTTGCCGATATCGTCCAGGTACTCGAGCTCGGAAGCGCTCAGCGATGTGCGTACGCCCATCAGGTGATCGGCGACGTCCTGTGCGTCCAACGTCGGACGGGCCAGGACGACGAATTCGATGTCCGCGGTCTGCGGCGAGTCGTCGGCGTTCCCCGTGACCGTGATCACGGCCGTGTGCGTACCGGCAGCCAGGCCCGAGGCGTCCACCTCGACGGAGAGCGCCGTGTTCGATCCGGATGTGAGGTCGCCCGATGCGGCCACCAGGGTCACCCAGTCCTCGTCCGCCGCGGCGGTCCAGTGCAGGGTGCCTCCACCGTCGTTGCCGATCGTCAGGTCGAGCGGCTCCGGAGTGTCCCCTTCATACGCCTCGAACTCGAACGTCCCGGCGAGCGCGATCGATGGCGTGAGGGTCACGCTCAGGGTCGCGTCCAGGGTCTGCGGCGAGTTGGGGGAGTTGCCGCTGAAGGTGAGCGCCCCCGTGTAGTCTCCCAGGTCGAGCCCATCCACCGAGATGATGACGGTGTCCGTCTCGCTCGCTCCCGGCGCCAGGCTCCCGGAGCCGCGAACAAGAGCCATCCACGCCACATCCGAAATAGCGGTCCAGTCGAGATCCGTACCTCCGTCGTTCCGGATCAGGATCTCGTGCACCGGTGGATCGACCCCGACCACCGCCTCCAGATCGAGGGGCTCGGCGACCAGAGTGATCACCGGAGCCGCCGTCACTTCGAGACTGACGGCCAGGGTCTGCGGCGTGTTGTCCGCGTTGCCGATGACCGTGACGGTCGCGTCGTACGTGCCGGGCGCCAGGCCCGCGGCGGTGACTGTCAAGGTCACTTCGGACGAATCCGCGGGCGCGATCGCCCCGGTTGACGTGTCCAATGTGAGCCACGCCGCGTCGTCCGAGCCTGTCCACGCCATCTCCCCGATGCCGGTGTTCCGGATCATGAACGATTGTGGCGCGGGATCCGCGCCCTGCTCGGCCGCGAAGTCCAGGGAAGTCGGATCGAGCACGATGTGCCCCGGATCCACGATGGCGATCGAGACGACGTATCCCTCCGCCGTCTCCGAGTCGATGGTGACCGTGATCCCACTTTCCCCGTCTGTGAAGGTCTCACCCGGCAGCCAGCGTGCTCCGTCATCATCCGGATCCGAATTGCCATCCGGGTCCACGACGAAGGCGCGGCTCGTGATGTGGTGCATGATCACGGCTTCGGCGGGGAGGTTCACGTCGTACCCCTCGAAGCGACGGGTCTCCACGGTGTAGTAGGTACCGTCTGCCCGCGGGACCCGCGCCATCATATAGCCGCCCGGCGTCACGAGGTCCGCCATGCGGTGAAGGGTGATCGTCTGGCTCGAACCCTGGGCGGCGTCGTAGATCCGGTCCACCGGTATCCAGCCAAGCAGGTTCTTGTGGTACGAGATCGTGTGCGGCGCCAACCATCCCCAGTTCGAGTCATGGTTCGTCCACGATCCGCTCATCACGTCCCAGTTGGAGTCATAGACCGCGCCATACGGGCCTGACGAATGGGGCAGACCGAAGCCGTGTCCCATCTCGTGGGTGTAGGTCACGTGGTCGGCCCAATCCGCGAGCCACGTCATGCGGTAGAACTTGCTCGTACCGTCGATGTTGAGACTCGAACTTCCGCCCCACGAGAACCCGGCGAGGTTCTCGTTGAACTGGAAGTTGATGCCCACGAAGTCAGGGAAGTGGATGTCCGCATCGGCGACCGCGGCGCAGTCTTCCTTGAGGAGCTGCAGGTTGGCGACGCCCGTGGAGTCGTTGACATAATGCGCGTGCGGCTCCGGCAGGTCGTACCAGCCGAGAGCGCCGCTCCCGGACACGTTCGCCTGGTCGAACGAGAGCTCCCGCCAGTAGTGGTCCACCCCGGGCTCGGAAGAGCCCATGAGTGACTCGTACCACGACAGCGGGTGCGGTTCCGTCGCAGGAGAATCGGAGAATCGGCACAGAACGGTCACCCACGGATGCGAGCCCGTGATCGGCGCGCCCTGCGGGGGAGACGCGGCGCCAAGCGGGTCGACTGCGTAGCGGATCCAACTGACCTCGAGTTCCCGGCCGCCTGCCGCACCGGACGTCCTCCCTGGCGCGCGCCAGTTTCCGGACACCTCTATGTACTTTCCGCTCGCGCCCTCGGGCCCACCCAGCATACGCAGCTGGGAGTCACTCACGCGCAGAGCCACCATCTCGCCGTCGCTCCGGGAGAGGAAATGGCGAAGGCGGGGCGTCCCTCGCTCCGGGAGTGGGTCTTCCCAGATGCTGGAGAGGCGTCCGGATACCGCGGCCTGCTGGGCCCACGCGTCCGCCGGCCCCACCATCGAACTGCCGGTGGGCGAGACATGGATCGCGAAGAAGCTGGCCGCGAGAATCGCGGAGCGGCCGAGCCACCCCGGTCGTGCGTTGAACCGCATGTTCATCCATCCGTCCGAGGATCGATTTCGTGCAAAACGGTCACTGTCTCGCGCACTATCACGCGATAGTGTCCCGTCCCCCGCCGTGCGCCGGCCGGCCGGAAAGGCCGTAAATACCCGCGTTGACGCCGCTTCACGGATATTGTCCATGGCGACCCGGGCTCACCGTATCGTACAGAACGTGCAAGTCTCATGCGAAGATCCCGTTACGGCACAGGAACCGTCCCGCGGGCCGCGTCCACTCCAGCATCGCCAGGCCCCGGGGAGAGGGGAAGCCGCCGTTGAATCCCGGGCCGCCCCGGCTCCGTAGGACCGATCATGGAAACTTCGGCCCTGGCGTGGCTCGGCCTCGCCGCGATGACCCTGTCGCTGTTCCTCATTCCCCTGGGCCTCCCGGGGGTGTGGGTGATGATCGCGATCCTGTTCATGGGCGTGGTCGCCGGCATGGTGTCGCCGTGGATCTTCTTCCTGCTGGTAATCCTGGCCGGTGTCGCCGAGTTCCTGGAGTTCCTGGCGGTCGGGCGGATGACCGCCCGCTACGGGGGAACGAACCGCACGTTCTGGGGCGCCGTGGTCGGGGGTCTCGCGGGTGCCCTGATCGGGACGCCCGTGCCGGTCGTGGGCGCTTTCGTCGGGGCCCTGCTCGGAACCGTCGCGGGAGCGTTCCTGCTCACCTGGCACCAGACCCGGCACACGGCCGGTGCAGCCCGCGCCAGCATGGGAGCCCTTCTCGGACGGGCCGTGGCCATCGGTCTCAAGGTGTTCGTGGGGCTGGTGATCATCGCAATCGGTGGGGCGAGCCTGTTGCTGGGCTGAGAGGCCAGCCGGCTACGACCAACGCTCGACCCCCATAGACACCCGACATTCCTTCCTAATCGCGATACATCAGGCGGTCCGCGATACGCTAGCCGAATCCTATCCCCACCAATATTCGACCGGTCAACCGTTCCGAAATCGCTGGTTTCAAGGCCGATCTGGCCCATCGGCGGCCTGAATGACGCCGCTGATATCGTCCATGGCCCGAGTCCTGCCCGGTTTGTCTCGTGGAATGGAACATGATGAGGTGGCGAGCGTAGGTGTGACGGCGGCGCGACTCGCGTCGTCATCGTGGAAACTCCCGTACGCACGGGAATTGACAGGATGGGACATCTTGACCATTGTTGGACGTCCTGCCCAACCGTGCGCGACGTGCACCGGGTCTGACGGCGGGCCCGAGAGAAATCCGAGGCGCACCCAGACGTGACGACATCCCTGGCAAGTATCATCGAGGAACGGGTTGCTGCATCCGGCAGCCCGAAGGAACCGTTTGACCTCCGCCCGCAGCGGGATGTCGTCAACCGGCGGGTGTGGCGCGAGCGTGTCCGGCGCGTCCTTCGCATCGGGACACTGCTGGCCGGCGAGATGATCGTGGCCACCGTATCACTGGCCGTGGCGCTGCTGGCCTCAGCGGGCGTCGGCCGACTGGCGTTCCTGTGGCTGGATCTCCTGCCGATGATCGTCCTGCTCGGCATCGGCGGCCAGGCCGTCTTCCGCACCTATGGACCCGCAACCGAGCGAAGGTCGTACGTCCGCTCCACCATGGGTGGCCTGACGGCGGTGACAGCTTTCGCCCTTCTGGGTGTCATCTATCCGTACTTCCAGTTGGCCCTGAAGGAATACGTGTTCCTGGCCGTGTTCATGGGGGGTGGGTACGCGGCGGTTCGGGTCGCAGTGGAGCATCTGATTCGATTCTTCTATCGGAGGGAGATCGGCCGCCGGCCGACGCTGATCATCGGCGACCAGGAATCGGCATTGAACATCCGCGTGCACTTCATCGTCAGTGACGATCGGCAGGCGCGCGTGGTCGGCCACCTGGCCCCCGATCCCGAGAATGATCCAACGGCCCTGGGAGGCCTGGATTCGCTGCGCGATCTGATTGAAGAACACGACATCCGCAGCGTGATCGTGTCCGCCCACCTCGATGCCGATCGCTTCCGGGAGGTCGTACGCTGCTGCCTCCTGCACGGAGCGTCCGTCAGCGTCGTGCCGGCGGAGCTCAGCTCGATTCCCTGTAAGTTCACCAGTCATCAGATCGCGGGCTGGCCCCTCATCGAGCTGGAGATTCCCCGGCTTCACTTGATCCAGGTCGTGGCCAAGCGAACGTTGGACATCGTGGTGTCGTTGATCGGGATCTTCCTGCTCGCGCCGGTGGGGCTTGCGATCACTCTGGCGATCCGGCTGGAATCGCCCGGCCCGGCGATCTTCCGACAGAAGAGACTCGGCCTTGGCGGACGTCCGTTTCGACTGTTTAAGTACCGCAGCATGAGAGTAGATGCGGAGGACGTCCTGAGGGATGACCCGTTCCTGTACAGGCGCTATCTGGATAACGACTACAAACTGCCGCCTGAGCAGGACCCGCGCGTCACGAGTGTGGGCCGTTTTCTGCGTCGCACCAGCCTCGACGAGTTGCCGCAGCTGTTCAACGTGCTGCTCGGTGACATGTCACTGGTCGGACCACGTCCCGTGGTTCCAGACGAGATCGCGCACTATGGAACCGAGACGAGGGTGTTCCAGGCGGTGAAGCCCGGCCTGACGGGCCACTGGCAGGTCAGCGGGCGAAGCGATGTAGTTTATCCTGAAAGAGCCCAACTCGATATCGATTACATCAACAACTGGGGACTGGGGCGGGATCTGAAGATTCTGGCGGGCACCGTTTCCGCGGTCCTTCAACGTCGGGGCGCTCACTAGGGCTGAATCGCTGCGGCGGGCCTCACCAGGCTCGCCTGGTGATCCTTCATCAGTTCGTCCACTCGCGCCTTGAACTCCGCCTTGAACACTTGCCGGTCGAACCCGAGGGCGTGACGGCGTATGTCCGCCGGCTCGAACGTTTCCTCGATTTCCTCGAACCTCGCGACTGCGGCCAGTAACGAATCTTCCGTTTGCTCATCGAAGAACAGGCCGGTCCGGCCTTCGACGACGGTTTCCAGGGCACCTCCGCGACGGAATGCGATCACCGGCCGACCGGAGGCCATGGCCTCGATCGGAACGATGCCAAAGTCCTCTTCACCGGGGAACACGAGAGCGCGACAGCGGGCATACTTCTCTCGGATCACGGACGACGGCAGGCGACCCATGACCTCCACGCTCGGGCCGGCGAGTCGCCGGAGCTCCGACAATTGCTCGCCGGCTCCTATGACCACGAGCTTCTTCCCGGCCCGGCTGAACGCACGGACGGCCAGGTCGGCCCGTTTGTAGGGCACGAGCTCGCCGACCATCAGGTAGTAGTCTCCGGTCGATTCGGCGGGGCCGAACGCCTCCGTGTCCACCGGAGGGTGAATGACCTCGGAGTCGCGCCGGTAGTGCTTGCGCACGCGACGGGCTACGAACTCCGAGTTGGCGATGAAATGATCCACGCGAAAAGCCGAGGCCAGGTCCCAGCGGCGCAGATAGTGAAGCAGGACTCGAGCAACCGGCCGCATCGGCCTCGACACGTCTCGCAAGTAGTCCCAGTACATGTCCCACACGTAACGCATGGGACTGTGGCAGTAGCACACGTGCAGGGTTTGCGGGGTGGTGATCACGCCCTTCGCCGGACCGCATTCACTGCTGATGACCAGGTCGTAGTCTCGAAGATCCAGCTGTTCGAGGGCGAGCGGCATCAGGGGCAGGTACTTCTGATAGTGTCGGCGCGCGCCCGGTAACCGCGCGATGAAAGTCTCCTGGATGCGGTGGCGTCGGATGGTGTCGGACAGCGCATCCGGCTTTGCCACGTGCGTGAAGACATCCGCCTCCGGATACAACTCACACAGTGCCTCGACCACACGCTCTCCGCCCCGCATGGTCAAGAGCCAGTAATGAACGATCGCGACTTTCAATCCTGGTTCTCCGGTGTTTCCGCGTCGATCGCTTCCCGGGTCAGGGCTGCCAACCTTTCTGCCTGCAGGTTCCAATCGTGCTGCCGCGCCTCGTCGATTCGCCGATCCCGTGCCGGATCGTCCCGCGACTCGGCCAGCGCACGCTCGATCGAGAGGGAAAAGGCGTCGGGGTTCGCGTCCGCCACAAAGGCCAGGTGACGAAACGCCTCGAGACTGGGCAGCGGTGTCATGACCACGGGTTTCCCGGCTGAAAGGTACTCAAAGAACTTCAGCGGAAACATGTGCCGCGTGTAGCGGTTGAGCCGATTCGGGAGCAAACACACATCGAATCCCTGGAGGTAACCGGGCAACTCCTCCCTCGATCGCGACCCCATGAAATGCACGTTGGGCAGTTGTTGCAGTGCGGCCACCCGCGTACCCGGGTCTCCTTCGCCGATCGGACCCACGAGCACCAGCTGCCATTCCGGCCGACGACGGAAGACTCCCTCGAGCAGCTCGAGATCCAGTTTGTAGTCGGAGATCGCGCCGAAGAAGCCGACCCGGGGTCGATCGATTCGAGCCAGGTCTTCCGGGATCGGATCATCGCGCACCGCCCGGTGAAACAGCTCGAAGTCCGCGGCATTGGGGAGGTACTCCAGCCGGCGCGCTGCCGACCGGGGCCCGTCAGCCAATCCGGTTGCGCTGACGACCACCAGGTCCGCGGTCCGGCATAGCTCTGCCTCGGAGTGTTCGATCAACTCTGACGGTATGCCCGGGGACCCGGCCAGCTCGTCCACGCAGTGGTAGACGACGCCGGACCACTCAATTCCGACCAGCTGGGCTACCGCGAGCGGATTGTAGGTCCACAGGACCGCGTCTGTCATTCCGATCCTGCTCATCGCTCGGCGCAGACGGTTGGCAAGGAGTCGGCGGTTCACCTTCCGGACCCACGCCGAATCGTGCAGCGGTATCACCAGGGGCGAGAATACCCACACGCCGGGAGCGGCCGCGCGAAGACGATTGGCCCGTTTGAGTCTGCGCCACATGCGGCCCAGGTCGCGTCCCGAGACTCCGGGCCGCCGAAGGCCCAGTGAGTCCACGTACAGCACCTTGTGCCCGGCGGCACCCCAGCGTGAACTCAACTGCTGCTTGTTCGTCCACAGGGGATTGTCCCAATCGGCCGTGGCGAGGACGACGAAGTCCATCGGTCACTCCTCCATGGCAGAATCGGAGTCCGATCGCGACTCTGCCCGCCGACCCAGGCGGGCCAGCGCCCACCTGAGATCGTTTCGGAGCGGCGGCCAGGCGACCAGTACCAGGAGGCCGGCGAGGCCCGTCATCCCGGCGCCGAGGGCCAGCGCCGGCAGGCCGCTTACCGGCAGCCTGCTAAGAAGCATCGCCAGGGGTAGGAGGGCCAACGCCGGGAGCCCCGTGTGGACGATCAGGGTGCTGGCGGTTCCGGACCAGGCGACGAGCAGCACCAGGAACACGATCGCGGACACCGAAGTGGCCAGGGCGACGCCGAACACACCAAGGGGACCGTACAGGGCCAGGTCGAGGGTCACGTTGACGGCCAGGCTCACGGCCCCCGCGATCGCTACTTCGCGGTTCCGCAGCGTCGCGTTGAATACGCGCAGCAAGACGTAGCCGGTGGTGGCGGCCCAGGCCCCGATCGCGAAACCACGCAGTGCGCCGCTGGTCAGCGCCGTCGCCGCTTCCTGGAACTCGCCACGGCGAAACAGCACGGTTACTACGTCCTCTGACAGGGCCCATACGAACACGGACACCAGCAGGGCACCGAACAGAAGCACCGTGAGCGCCCTCTCCACCGAAGCGCGGGCCTCGGACCACTTCAGGCCCCCGAGTTGCCCGAGTGCCAGGGTAGCTATGGGTACCGCAAGCAGCATCCGCACGCTGTCCGTGACGAAGTGCGCGTAGTCCAGCGAAGCCACGCCACCGACTCCGGTCAACGTGGCGACGAGGCGATCGACCACGATGCTGCCCTGGGTGATGAGAACGAACAGCGCCAGGTGGCCCACGGAGCGCTTGAACACGTCCAGGTGCGGACCGCCGGGGCTCCGGGTCGGTCGAATGGCCTGCCGAACCGCGAGGTCCGATCGACCCATCCGCCACATCGTCCAACCGGCCATGACCGCGTAGGCCGCAACAAACCCGGTCGTGAGAAGAACGGGGGCTCCCCAGGCGGCCGCCGCAACGATGGCGGCGAGCACGGCCACGTTCTGGATCGACGGTCGCGCCGAGTACGGCAGGTAGTCACCGTGCGCTACCTGCACGTTGATCAAGAGCGCGGAGATCGCGTACAGGAGGACTCCGGCTGAACCCACCCGAATAAGGCGCGCGGAGAGATCCCGTGTCTGTGCTTCGAATCCCGGGGCCAGCAGGGACACGAACACCGGGGCCGCCACCAGCAGGGCCACCGCCACGACGAGCATGGCCAGGAGCAGGAGCGTGAACACGGAGCGCACCAGGCGCATCCGCCCGTCGGCACCCTCTTTCCGGTAGGCCGGGATGAAGGCGCCGGACAGGGCCTCTCCGGTGAAGAAGTGCGTGGGCAGGAGCAGGGCCGTCATGGCCACGCGGAACGCATCGGCCACGTAGCTGGTGCCGAATGCGTAGGCGAGGGCTATTTCCCGGGCCGCGCCGAGGAGCTTGCTCACAACCCCGCCACCGAGCAGCGTCGTCAGCTTACCGCCGAGGCTGCTGCTCACAGGCTCTCCAGTAGATCCAGGTACCTGCGGGCGATCTCTTTCCAGTCGAAGGCCAGTGCCGACGAGCGGGCGGCGGCAGCCATCTTCGAGTGCATTTCGGGGTCGCCGAGAAGTCTGTCGAGCGCGTCCGCGATGGGCCCTGCTTCGCGATCGACCAGGAAGCCGTTCACAGAGTCCACGACATAGTCCTCCACGCCGCCGATCCGGGGCGCCACTACCGGAACGCCTGTGGCCAGCGCTTCGATGCACACGAGGGCGAAGCTCTCGTAGCGGCTCGGAAGGAGGAACGCGTCCGCCGCCCCGTACAGGTCTGGCATGTCCTCCCGCCGGCCGGCGAAATGTACGCGGCCATCCACTCCGAGACGGGCCGCCAGGGTCCGGAAGCGAGCGGGATCATCGTCTCCCACGACGAGCAACTGGGCCTGGGTCTCCATGCGTGCCAGGGCCTGCACCGCCAGGTCCAGGCCCTTGCGTTCGAATTCGTGCCCGGCGAACAGGATCACTGGCGAGTCCGGGTCTATCCCGAGGCCGGCCAGGATTCGCCGTCGCTCTCCCCGGCGAGACGGGTGGAAACGATCGACGTCGATCCCGTTCGGTATGTGGACCACCCGTTCGCCGGAGACCCCATGCCAGTGTTCGAGCTCGGCCAGCAGTCGGGATCCCACGACCACCAGCTTCCGGTGCCGACCCCTTCGGTATACCAGCCGGTTTCGGACCACGAGCCAGGGATGCAGGGGATTGAGAAGAAAACGCCGGTCGCCTGAGTCCCAGGCTTCCTTCAGGGCAGCGGCATGCACGCTATGCAGTACCAGGACATCACCACCCGTGTAGTCGCCGTGGCTGATCACCAGGCGCCGGTCGCCCGCGTTCTCCCCGCTCAGTTGCCGGAGACGGGCACCCGCGGCGATCCCGAAGGCGCTCGTGGTCAGCGGCAGCGTCATGCGTCTCCAGGGCTGCCGAAGTTTCTCCAGCGCCACCACGCGCGACGCGACGAGTGCGACACCTTCGTCCGGCGGCACTGTGATGCCGTCCAGCTTGCCGGTGATCACATGAGCGTCCGCGCCTGCTTCTCGGAACCGGCGGTGGAGCTCATACGCGACGCCACTAGCCCCTCCCGCGGGACCGAAGCCTCGTACGATCTGGATGATGCGGATGGCCATCTCCGGGCTGTCACCTCTTGCTGTTCCGAAGGTCTGCCGGAAAGTATACGTGGTAAACCGCCGGCCGGGGTATGGCTCCGACCGGCTCGCCCGATCGACTCCGCGAGAGGCATGAGCGAGAACCGGCGTATCCTGATCGTGTCTCGAAGCCTGCCGTTCCACACGGCGGGCGGAATGGAGTATGTGGCCTGGGATCTGTCGCGGGCCCTCGTGCGGGCGGGACAGATCGTGACCGTTCTCACCACGTCAATCCCGGGACGACCGGGTACTTTCAGCGAGGACGGCGTCGTCGTGGAGACGGCGCCGGGCACCGCACCGGGACGATACTCTCGAACCTTCTTCGATTTCACACGAGACTGGTTTCACCGCCACGGTTCCGATGTGGGGGCCGTACTCAGTGTCAGCGCAGGAGCCTACGGTATTCTCGGCGAGCGGGAGAAACACCCTGACGTTCGCTTCGTGATGCAGGCGCATGGAACCTCGGTAGGCGACATCCGGGCGCGGTGGAGCGGACCCGGGATTCGGAAGCGCATCATCTCGGCTCGAAACATGGCCTGGTTGCCTCGCGATCTGCGTGCGTACCGTCACTTCGATGGTATCGTCGCGGTGGGACCGAGGGTGGAGGCCGAGTTAAGCGCCTGGCCCCTGCGGGCGGTCACCCGGGGTGAGCGAGTGACCCGGATCGACAACGGCATCGAGACAGACCTGTTCAGGCCGGACGGAAGCTGGCGCTCGCAGACGAGAGAGGACCTGGGCTGGAAAGCCGGCGACGTCGGGATCATCACAGTCAGTCGCCTGCACGAGTTGAAGGGCGTGCACGAAGCCATGCGCGGTTTCGCCCGGTTCGCGAACTCTCGTGGTGGAGGAGCCCGGTTGCTGGTGGTGGGTGACGGTCCCGAGCGAAGCACCCTCGAGACGGAGGCGCGCCGGGCTCTCCCCGGAGGATCGGTCAGCATCTTCGGCGAGGCCCGCAGGAGTGATGTTGCGCGCCTGCTGAACGCGTCGGACGTGTTCCTCTTCACCGGCCTGCGTGCGGAGGTCGGCTTGCCGCTAAACGTCCTCGAGGGAGCCGCGACCGGCTTGCCGCTGGTGCTGTCCGACTCCTTGTGTCGTGATCTGGAACCGCCGGTGGAAGCCGAATGCGTCAACCCGCATGATGCCTCGGACATCGCGGCGGCCCTGGCCCGGGCCGCGGACAGGTCGGGCGAGAGAAGTCCGGGGGCACGTGTCTCGCGCTTGCCGTCCGGTCGCTCGCTGTCCGAGGTGGCGGCGCGGTACGCAGAGCTCCTCCTGCCCGGCAAGGACTCGTGAGCTACGGCCCGCGCGGCAAGCGCTCGGGGCGGGATTATCCGGAAGAGCGCGCCATCCTGGCGATCACGGCGGCCGGCCTCGTAATCCTCCAGGGTTACCTTCCGCTTCCCGGACAGCTCGATGTGACATTGTGGCAGCTCTTCCTGGCGCTCGCGATCCCGGCGATGCTGGTCCTGGGACTCCCGCCGGCCGACGCGTTCAGGCGCCCGCCCTTCCTGGGACTGGGGCTCCTGCTCATGCTGACCTCCCTGATCGCCCCCACGAGTGCGGGTGGCCCGGAGGCGCTTCGGACCGCCATCTTCGCTGCAATCACGATCTCCGCCTACCTGGTGGGCTACAAGATCGGGGTCGGAGGCCGGTTGCCGGTCCTGCTCAAGATGTTCCTCGGGTTCGCAGCCCCCTTCGCGATCCTCAACATCGTGTTCTTCGTGGTTCCGTGGCTGGAGTTGGCGTTTCTCGCCTCGCCCGGTGCCCGGCTCTTGATCGAACCGAACACGCTGCAGGGCCTGGCCGAGGTCAGCCTGGCCAACAACGTGCTCG
>CAYWLF010000018.1:0-18617 GCA_964458875.1 uncultured Gemmatimonadota bacterium | reverse complement strand
GCCTGTTCTTCATCCTGGCGATCGGCAGTCTGTCATCGATATACCCGGCCTGGCGTGCTACGCGGATCGACGTGGCCGAGGCCATGAAGTTCGAGGGATAGAGACGATGAGTGACGGCGTGAACGGCAACGAGGTTTCGACGGGGAGGGTCAGGGCACTCGGCGTCCCCGCGGTCCGCACCGAGGCTCTCTGGAAAGTGTACGAGCACGAGGGGATCCGGGTCGAGGCGGTCCGTGAGGTTTCGATGACCATCGAGCAGGGCGAATTCGTCGTGCTCGCCGGGCCCTCCGGGTCCGGAAAGACGACGCTCCTCAACATGCTCGGCGGTCTCACACGGCCCTCGGACGGACAGGTGTGGATCGACGGCACCGACATCAGCGCCCTGTCGGAGCGTGATCTCGCCCGCCTGCGCCTCGAGAGGCTGGGCTTCGTGTTCCAGGCCTACAACCTGCTGCCTGTACTCACGGCGCTCGAGAACGCGGAGTTCACGCTTCTGCTGCGCGACGTTCCCCCCGAGGAACGAAGGGAACGGGTCGAGAAACTGTTCGAGCGCATCGGGATGGGGGGACTCGAGGATCGTCGTCCGGGCAAGCTCTCCGGAGGCCAGCAGCAACGCGTCGCCGTGGCGCGCGCCGTGGTGGGAGAGCCGGCCCTGGTCCTCGCCGACGAGCCCACCGCCAACCTCGACACGGCTACCAGCACGGCCCTCATCGACCTGATGGCCGAGCTCAACCGGGACCTCGGGACGACGTTCGTGTTCGCGACCCACGACACGCGGCTCATGGAGCGGGCACGGCGCGTGGTGCGTCTGGTGGATGGGGCGATCGTGGACGACGACCGGCGCGACTGACGCCATGCCCGGGCGCCATGCGGCATGCGCGGGGTGGCTGTTGGCGGCTATCGTCGCGGTGGCCGTGCAACCGGGGCCGGCCGGCGCGCAGTCACTTCGCGACGAGCTGCGCCTCGGCGGCTACTACCTCAACGTGGCCACCGGCTACCTGGAAGGTCCCTTCACCCCGGCTGGCGTCACCGATTTTCAGCGCCTCCGCCTGATGGCGGCACCCGACCTTGGGCCGCTGCACTTCGACATCGCCTACGAGCAAGGGCTGGAGCTCGTGTCCGACCCGGAGCTGGGCCTCACTCAGGTGCTCGGCGCCAGCTCGAGCGGCATCGACTGGCTTCCCCTGCAGTGGACGATCGAGGATTGGGACCACGGATCGTGGCGCCACCGGTTCGATCGGCTCCTGGTGAGCGCCCCGCTTGGAGAGTCGGCTGAGGCGACAGTGGGCCGGCAGACCATCTCGTGGGCCACGTCCCTGATCTTCACACCGGCCGATCCGTTCGTCCCGTTCGATCCCGCCGATCCGTTTCGAGAGTTCAGGGCAGGGGTGGACGCCGTTCGGATCCAGGGGTTCTCGGGTCCGTTCACCGAACTGGACTTCGTGTTCCGTCCCGCGGACACACGCGACGGCACCACGATCACGGCGCTGGGTCGAATCACGACGGCTTCGGGTCCGTGGGAAGTGTCGGGCTGGGCAGGGGTGCTGCACGACGGCGGTGCGGTCTCCGCTGCCGCCACCCTCACGGCTGCGGGCACCGCGTTCCGAGGAGAAGCCGAACTCCGCTGGCCCGACGACGTGCTGCGGTTCACGATCGGAGCGGATCGGAGCTTTCCCCTGGCCGGCCGAGATCTGTACGTGGTGCTCGAGTACCAGCGCGACGGCTTCGGGGCGACGGACCCGGACGACTACCTGGGCGTCCTGCTCTCCGCTCCGTACAGCCGCGGCGAATTGCAGGTGATTGGGCGGAACGAGACGGCCCTCCAGGCCTCGTGGCAGGCGACTCCACTCCTGACGGCTGATTTCTTCACCACGTGGAACATGAACGACGGCAGCTTCCTCCTCTCGCCAGCGGCCACCTATTCCCTTTCCAACGAGGCTTACCTACGCGGCGGGTTCTTCTTCGGAATCGGGGCCGGCGAGGGCAACACCGTACTGCCGATCGGGGGCGAGGAGCCCGGATTCACCCTGCCGGGCTCAGAGTACGGGATCGTGCCGTCCAGTCTGTACCTGTCTCTGACCGCCTTCTTCTGATCTCCTTCCGCCGCTCTCCGAGCCCCGCGGCCCGCCATTTGCTCGACATTTGACCGACAGAAGCCCAGTTTCTACGGCCCCCGGCGAATCGGCGCCATGACGCCGGTCAGCCGCAGACGATGGGACGTTCGATGAGGTTGCTGCTCATTCGCCACGCGATCGCACAGGACCGGTTCGAGTTCTCTCGCACCGGGCAGTCGGACTATTACCGGCCTTTGACCGACCGGGGCCGGTCGCGCATGGCCCGCGGTGCTGCCGGCCTGAGGACCGTGGTTCCCGAGATCGACGTGCTCGTCACCAGTCCTCTCACGCGCGCCGTACAGACCGCGGAGATCGTGGCGGAAGCCTACGATGCGGTGCGCATCGAGCATACGGACACACTGGGCACGGGAGATGGCCAGGCGTTCCTGGAATGGCTGGGCGAATGTGGTCCCGACGAGGTGATCGCGGCGGTCGGCCACGAACCGCACATGTCGGACTGGGCGGCCTGGATGCTCACCGGCGCGTGGCATGACTTCGCCGCCGTGAAGAAGGGCTCGGCGATGCTCCTGGAGTTCCCGGGCCCCCTGACGCCGGGAACGGCGTTGCTCCACTGGTTCCTGGCGCCGGCGCAGCTCCGGCGACTCGGCAGGTAGCGAGCCATGGCGCGCAGACCGTCCGGCTTGCTCGATCTTCCCGCGTACGAGGGGGCGGTCCGTATCGCCCGCTTCTACCTGGATCGGGCGGAGCAGGCCGCGGCCCGACTGGGGAAGAAGGGTGACGAAGGGGCGCTGCACGACTTCAGGGTCAGCCTGCGCCGCCTTCGCAGCAACCTGCAGGCGTATGCGCCCTACCTGGCTACGGCCGTGACTCCCAAGCAGCGCAAGAGAATCCGCAACCTGGCATCCTCGACCGGCGGGGGCCGGGACGCCGAGGTCCAGCTGGCGTGGCTGGAAGCCCATCAGCTCGACGTCTCGATCGAGGAGGCGCCGGGAGTGGAGCTGCTTCGCGAGCGGCTCGAGGGCCGCCTGCAGCAGGGATACGGAAACGGCGTTTCCAGGGCACGCAGGAAATTCGACAAACTGGATCGACGGTTGCGCCGCCGCCTGGACGACCTGGAGACGACCGGGCGGGCCAGCGGGCTCAACGAGGGCCTGAGGTTCTCGGCCGCGATCGAGCGATGTCTGCCGGAGTACGCCGCGCAGCTCGACCTTCACCTGTCCCGTGTCCACACGCTGGCCGACGAGCCGGAAGCCCACCGCGCCAGGATCCGGGCCAAGAGGCTCAGATACCTGCTCGAGCCGATCGCGGACGATGTCGAGGGAGTCTCCGATCTCCTCGCAAGCCTGAAGGGTTTGCAGGATCTGCTCGGCGATCTCCGAGACGCGCAGTTGTTGTCCGGCCTGGTGACGGAGCTCGCGAGACAGGTCGAGAAGGGTCCACTGGCTGAAGCGAGCCTCGGGTTGCTTCGACTGACAGCGTGGCTCGAGGCGGACCAGCAGCAGCTGTTCGAACGACTGCGCGAGAGCTGGCTCGGCGATCGGAGCGCGCCCTTCTTCTCGGCCGTCGAAAAGGTCAGGGAGTCACTGGTCGTAACGGGATCGGCGGACATCGAGATCGAGCGGAAGTACCTCCTGTCAGCGATGCCGCCGAGCCTGGAGGGTCAGCCGTTCCGGGAGATCGAGCAGGGCTACATACCGGGCGAGCGGTTGCAGGAGAGGGTGCGCCGCGTTCGGGCCGACGGCACCGAGTGGTACGTGCGCACGGTGAAAGTCGGCTCCGGTATTCGAAGGATCGAGCTCCAGGAAGACACCGACCGCGAAACCTTCGAGGTCCTGTGGCCCCTGACGGATGGGCACAGGGTCATCAAGCGCCGCTATCGAGTTCCCGAAGCCGGACTCACCTGGGAAGTGGACGAGTTCACGGACCGGGACCTCGTGCTAGCCGAGATCGAGCTTCCTTCCGAGGACGCGAAGCCGAAGCTCCCGGAGTGGATCGCGCCGTACGTGGTGCGGGAAGTGACGGGCGAACCCGAATACCTGAACGTCAACCTGGCTTGCTGAGGACGACCGCATGAGTTCGAGTTCCCGTAAGTCTGCCGGCATCCCCTCATTCGACGAGGCCCACAGCCTGTTCGAGGCAGCCGAGACGGGGGCCTCGGTATCACGAACCGCCTACAAGAAACGCGCGAGCGAATTGCGTGAGGACCTCCTGGAAGCGCAGACGAACCTCCGTGAGGCTGACTTTCCGGTGGTGGTCATGTTCGCCGGGGTGGATGGTGCAGGTAAGGGTGAGTTGACGAACCTGCTGAACGAATGGATGGACCCGCGCGGGATCGCGACGCGAGCCTTCGGCGCTCCGTCGGAGCCGGAGGCGGCACGCCCGAAGTACTGGCGGTTCTGGCGTGACCTCCCACCGCGCGGCGAAATCGGGCTCTTCCTCAGCGCGTGGTATACCGACCCGCTTCTCCAACGCGTGTACGGTGAGACCACCGACGCGCAATTCGAGGATCAGCTCGACGAAATCAACGCCTTCGAGAAGACGCTGGCAGAGGACGGTTACCTGTTCCTCAAGTTCTGGATGCACCTGGGACAGGAGGCACAAAAGGAGCGATTCGAGCAGCTCGAGGCCGACCCCCTGCAGCGTTGGCGGGTGACGCGAAAGGACTGGGAGCATTGGACGATGTACGACCGGTTCATTCGCCATTCCGGTCATATCATTCAGCGGACGGATACCGCCTGGGCTCCATGGCACATCGTCGAAGGCTCCGATGCCAACTATCGCAGCCTCACGGTCGGTGAGGCGCTTCGCGACCGGATCGACGACCGGCTGCACGAGGCAGCTGAGACTGCGCACGCGGAACCGGCAGTTGCGGCCAGCCCATCCGAGGGCCCCATTCGGACAGAGGTGCGCCCGGTCACTGTTCTCTCGGCCCTGGACACCTCGAAGACCATCGATAAGAAGGCGTATCGCGACGATCTCATCCGGTTGCAGGCCCGCCTGAACCGTCTGTACCGGGTCGCCCGCGAGCGGGGCCGCTCCACGATTCTCGTGTTCGAGGGCTGGGACGCCGCGGGCAAGGGCGGCGCCATTCGTCGGATCACGCCGGCCCTGGACTCCCGGGACTACCAGATCATGTCCATCGCAGCCCCGACTGAAGAGGAGAACGACCACCACTACATGTGGCGGTTCTGGCGTCACCTGCCGGGGGCGGGCCGATTCCTGATCTTCGATCGGAGCTGGTACGGCAGGGTGCTGGTCGAGCGAGTGGAAGGCTTCGCGGCACAGGACGAGTGGCTTCGGGCCTACGGGGAGATCAACGATTTCGAGGCGCAGCTCGTGGATCACGGGTCCATCGTGGTGAAGTTCTGGATTCACATCACGCGCGAGGAGCAGGACCGGCGCTTCAAGGCTCGCGAGGAGACTCCGTACAAGCGCTGGAAGCTGACCGACGAGGACTGGCGAAATCGCGAACGCTGGCAAGCCTACGATGTCGCGGTGGATGACATGGTCAGGCTCACCGGCACGCCGATTGCGCCCTGGTACCTGATCGAAGGAAACGACAAGCGATACGCGCGGGTGCGCGTGCTCGACATCCTTTGCGACGCGCTGGATCGAGCTCTCGACTACCCGCTCCGGGACCTGAACGGCATACAAATGGCGCGAGTGGATCGGTAAACACATGGACGACAACGAGTTCAAGGGCGGACCGGACGGTAACGGGTCGAGATCTCGACCCGGGTGGGCGGAGCGTGTGAGTCTTCCGGATCACCTTCGGCCGCCGCTCCCGAGCAGCAGGCCGGCAGAGGAATCGGCCGCACCCGAGGCCGATGATTTCGAACTCCCCGTGGCGGATCTGGGCCCCGAAGCCGCGGAGACTGCACCGGTCGACGGCATCCTGCCGGAGTCCGATGCCGAGGCTGGTCCCGAGGCCGCTTCGGAGACTCCACGTACCACGCCCCCGGACACGGTGCCCGTGCCCGAGCCCGTTTCGGACGGCGCCTTCGATCTCGACGACCCGGCCCTGTACCTGAACCGCGAACTCACGTGGCTCAACTTCAACTACCGCGTCCTGGCGGAGGCCGCGGACGAGAGGATTCCCCTTCTCGAACGGTTGAAGTTCGTGGCGATCGTCAGCTCGAACCTCGACGAGTTCTTCATGAAACGGATCGGGGGGCTGAAACAGCAGGTCGGAGCCGGCGTTTTGGACTTGAGCGAAGATGGACGTACGCCTCAGCAGCAGATCGACGAGTGCTACGCGGTGGTGCGGGACCTGGAAGCCCGGAAACGGGAGGTTTTCCTGGCGGTCGCGTCCGCGCTCGTGGAGCACGACATCGTGATCGCGGGATACGACGATCTGGACGAAAAGGATCAGGAGACGGTTCGACGGCACTACGTGGAGAACATCTATCCCCTGGTCACGCCGCAGGCGACGGATCCCGCGCACCCGTTTCCGTTCATCTCGAACCTGTCGCTGAACCTGCTCGTGACGCTCCGTTTGCCGGGAGACCCGTTCCCTTCGCTGGCGCGGGTCAAGGTGCCGGTCGGGACCGGTACACCACGGTTCGTCTCACTGCCGGACCGCAACGTGTTCGTTCCCCTCGAGCAGGTGATGGCGGCCAACCTGGATCTCCTGTTCCCCGGAATGGAGATCGACGCCTGCGAGCTGTTCAGGGTGACCCGCAACGCCAACACCGAGCTCGAGGAAGACGAGGCGGACGACCTCCTGGCCATGATCGAGACGGAGCTGCGGCAGCGCCGGCTCGCCCCGATCGTCCGTCTGGAGGTCGTGCCCGGAATGGACCCCGTACACCGGGGAATGCTGGCCGCGGAACTCGGCCTGGACGAGGAAGCCGATGTGTTCGAGATGGAAGGAACGCTAGGGCTGGCCGACCTGTGGCAGGTGGTGGGAATGGACGCCCCCGAGCTCAAGGATCGGCCGCACCACCCCGTGGACCATCCGCAGATCGTATCGGACCGCTCGATCTTTCACACGATTCGGGATTCGGGATCACTGCTGGTGCATCACCCCTACGAGTCGTTCTCGACGTCCGTCGAGCGGTTCCTGAGCGAGGCAAGCCTCGATCCGAAGGTGCGCGCCATCAAAATGACGGTGTACCGGACCTCGGCGGACTCGAAGGCCGTCGACTATCTGATCGAGGCGGCCCGCAACGGCAAGCAAGTCACGGCCGTGGTGGAACTCAAGGCCCGGTTCGACGAGGCCGCCAACATCCGATGGGCGAACCGGCTCAGCGGGTACGGCATCCACGTCACCTACGGGGTCGTGGGGCTGAAGACGCACTGCAAAGCCGTTCTCGTGGTGCGGCAGGACTACGACGGCCTGCGCCGTTACGCCCACATCGGGACCGGCAACTACCACGCCGGCACCGCCCGCCTGTACGCGGACATCGGGTTGCTCACCTGCGACCCCGCCATCGGCAGCGACCTGACCGAGTTGTTCAACTACCTGACGACGGGGTACAAACCGCGCCGTAACTACCGAAAGATCCTGCCGGCTCCGAAGATCCTGAAGCCGGCGATCCTGGCCAAGATCGCGCGTGAGATCGAGCTGCATGCGGAGTACGGCAACGGCCTCATCCAGATGAAGCTCAACGCTCTCGAGGACGTGGACGTGACGCGAGCGTTGTACGAGGCTTCGCGGGCCGGTGTGAAGGTGGACCTGGTAGTGCGCGACACGTGCAGGCTTCGGCCTGGCATCGAGGGTCTGTCAACCAACGTACGGGTGGTGAGCGTCGTCGGGCGGTTCCTGGAGCACGCCAGGGTCTACTACTTCCACAACGGTGGGGACGAGGAGTTCTACATCGGCTCGGCGGACGCGATGCGTCGCAACCTGAGAAGCCGAGTGGAGATCGTGGCTCCCGTTGAGGATTCTGAGCTTCGATCGGAGATTCGACTGATCCTCGATACACAACTGGCCGATCGGCGCTCTGCGTGGGAGATGAGAGCGGACGGCAGTTACGTGCAGCGGCGGGCCAAAGGCGAGGACAATCGACGCGGTTCGCAATCAGAACTGATTCGCTGGGCGGAAGATCGACACCGGGAGGCCACCCGGCTGAAACGGCGCAAGCCGCGAGGAATCCGAAGCCTGGAAGGGAAATCAGGAGACTAGGCGTAGCACGGAGGCCTGCTGATGCACGGCGCAGGATTCACTGATCCAGGACCCCTGCAACTGATATTCGGTCTCGTCGGTGGCCTGGCCCTGTTCCTGTACGGGATGGGCCAGATGGCCGATTCCCTGAAGATCGTGGCCGGGGACCGGATGAAGTCCATCCTGGCCCGCCTCACCCGCAACCGGGTGACGGGCGTCCTCACCGGTGCGTTCGTCACCGCCGTGATCCAGTCCTCTTCGGTGACCACGGTCCTGGTGGTCGGCTTCATTTCCGCCGGACTGATGACTCTCACCCAATCGGTGGGGGTGATCCTCGGCGCGGATATCGGCACCACCATCACGGCCCAGATCATCGCCTTCAACATCAAGGAGTACTCGCTGCTGCTGGTGGCGGTGGGGTTCCTGGTGATGTTCGTGGCGCGCCGGGAGACCACGCGTCACTACGGCACCGCGATCATGGGTCTCGGCCTGGTGTTCCTGGGCATGGGGATCATGGGCGAGGCGATGCGGCCGCTGCGCACCTGGCAACCGTTCCTGAACGTGATGGCCGAGCTGGAGAATCCGTGGCTCGGGATCCTGGTCGGTGCGGTGTTCACGGCGCTGGTCCAGTCCTCATCGGCCACCGTGGGCATCATCATCGTCCTCGGAAGCCAGGGACTGGTCTCCCTTCCCGCCGGAATCGCGCTGCTCCTGGGAGCGAACGTCGGCACGACGGTCACGGCTCTGCTCGCCTCGATCGGACGGCCGCGCGAGGCCCAGCGCTCGGCGGTGATCCACCTGATCTTCAAGGTCGTGGGTGTGCTGATCTGGGTGTTCCTCATCGACCAGCTGATGTGGTTGGCCGTGGAGGTGTCGCCCGCGCATCCGGAACTGGCGGGCGGAGCCCGGCTGGCGGCGGAGATGCCCCGCCAGGTCGCCAACGCGCACACACTGTTCAACGTCATCAACACGCTCATCTTCCTGCCATTCGTCAACGTCTTCGTGTGGCTGGTCAGGCGCCTGCTGCCGGATCGGGAGAACGGCGATAGCAGGGTGCGCATCAAGTACCTGGACGAGGGCCTGATTCGTACTCCGGCGTTCGCGCTCGATCGGGCTCGGCTGGAGATGCTCCACATGGGGGACCGGGTACGGGAGATGTTTGAAGACATATTGCCCGCCACGCTGGGAGGCGGCCGGGAAGATCTCAGGAGCTTCGCCGCCAGGGACGACGAGGTGGATGCCCTGCACGGTGAAATCGTCACCTATCTCGGGCGCGTGAGCCAGGAGACGCTCACCGCTGGCCAGACGGTCGAACTGCTGCAGCTCATGGAAGCCACCAACGACCTGGAGAACATCGGCGACATCATCGAGACCAACCTGGTGAGCCTGGGCCACTCGCGCCTGGACGACGCGGTAAACGTGAGCGCGGCCACGGCCGGCGTATTGGAAGAATTCCACTCGGCGGTCGGCCGGGCGCTGGACATGGCGCTTCTCGCGGTCACGCAAAAGAACGAGGCCGCAGCTGCCGAGGTGGTGGCCATGAAGAAAGAGGTCAATGCGTTGGCGGATTCGGCCCACCTTCACGAGGCGAAGAGGCTGATCGCCCGGGAGCCGGGCCGGCTACCCGCGTATACCTTCGAGGTGGACGTGCTCGAGAGCCTGAAACGGGTCTACTACTTCACCAAGCGGATGGCCCGGGCGGCTCTTCCTTCAGCGGATATCAGGCCGGAGAAGAGGGAACGGGGCTAGGAGCCCGGGCCGGCCCGCCGCCGGGCGGGACTACAGTCGAAAGGACAGTCCCACGCCCGTGAACCAGTTGGGATCCGGGTCCTGCAGGCCGGCGCCGATCCTCCAATCCAGCTGGAGGTCGGGACTGAGGAGCCAGGCGAAACCCCCGTTCAAGTAGTGGTTTGCCCCCCCGCCGCGATTCTCTGGAAAAAGGCCGTACCACTCGACGTAGACCGTGATGGGATCGCTCACCGAGTATCCGGTCACCAGGCTGCCGATGCCCTGGTGGTACCGCTCGTTCTCCGCGTAGCCGTACGCCCAGCCCACGTTGGAGGCGATGACCACACGATCGCTCACGTCCCACGCAGCTATCAGCTTCGCACCCGGGACCACCTCGCTCGATCCGAAGTCGTCGCTTCCCGTGGGCAGGTCCAGTCCCCCCAGGAGTGCGAGGCGAGGCGCCAGCCGGCTGCCACCTGCGGATGCGCCCCGAATGAGGGCCTTGAAGCCGACCGTGAGATCCTGAATGCCCTGCTGGTCGGGGCCGGGCTCACGCAGCAGGACGAACGAGTTGAGTCCGAGCCGTGCCTCCAGCCATGAGAGGACTCCCAGTCGGGCCAGGAGCTCCCCGAAGTCGTGTTCGGTCTCGTCACCAGCCTTCGCCACCGTGTAGCCCAGCTCGAATTGGAACCGACCGGGGGCCACGGTCGAGGCGCTCTCCGTGAAGTCGGGCCGATCGGTGACCATGGGGTTAGCGTCCTGGGCCCCTGCCGCCGCGGGAGCCGCAAGGACCAGTGCGGCCGAGATCGCGATTCCTCGTAGGCGTTCCACAGGCCCCCATATTGTCGATGATAGATATTTAGTTTCATCTAAATATTATCCCTAAGCTGGAGCCGGGACGTTCCTGTGTCAACGTGGCTGGGCGAAATGACGCCGATTGGTACGCCCATTGCTTACACGCTATTATTATTGGCTATCGAACAGGCGCACGATCACGGAGGCCTCTGAGCGGCCGGCGTCCAGCCAGACCGTGCTCCCGGGCGCGAAGCGGAAGGTGGGAATGGCAACACCGATCGAACACGTGGAAGACCGGAACCCGGAGCTGGACCCACAAGGTCTGCAGCCCGCGGATCTTCTCTCCATGTACCGCACCATGTACCTGTCGCGGCGCATCGACGACCGCGAACTGCTGATGAAGCGGCAGCAGAAGATCTTCTTCCAGATCAGCGGTGCGGGACACGAGGCGATCGGGGTAGCTGCGGGGATGGCGCTGCGATCGGGATACGATTGGTTCTTCACATACTACCGCGATCGCGCGCTCGCCCTGCAACTCGGGGTGACTCCGTACGAGATGTTCCTCGAGGGTGTGGCCGCGGCGGACGATCCGGCGAGCGGTGGCCGCCAGATGCCTTCCCACTGGGGCCACAAGGACCACAATCTGGTCAGCGTATCCAGCCCCACCGGTACCCAGTTCCTGCAGGCCGTGGGGTGCGCCGAGGCGGGAATCCTGGCAGGGAAGCTCGGCCTGGACGAGGGCGGACTCGAGTTCCATTCCGACGAAGTTGTGCTGGTCACGACCGGCGACGGAACGACATCAGAAGGTGAGTTCTGGGAATCGCTGAACACCGCGTCGAACCTCAAGCTGCCCGTCATCTACCTGGTAGAAGACAACGGGTACGCGATCTCGGTCCCGGTGGAGGTGAACACGGCCGGTGGCAGCATCTCGAAGCTGGTTTCGGGCTTCCCGGACATGCTCGTCATCGAAGTGGATGGGACGAATCCGATCGCCTCGTACGGGGCGATGCGAAGAGCGGCCGAACACTGCCGAGCCCATAAGGGGCCCGCCCTGGTGCACGCGCACGTGACCCGGCCGTACAGCCACTCGATGTCCGACGACGAGAAGACGTACAAGCCCGAGGTGGAGCGGGACAACGAGGAAGCCCGGGACCCGATCACCAACATGGCCGCGTTCCTCGTGAGCGCCGGTATCGCTACGGAGGAGGAGCTCGAGGCGCTGCGCGAAACGGTGGATACCGATGTCATAGAGGCCAGCGAGCGGGCCGTCGCGCAATCGCAGCCCGATCCCGACACCGTGTATCACCATGTGTTTTCGGGCGAGGTGGATCCGACCTCAGGTGAGTTCGCCACGGAGCCGGTCTTCGAGGGCGACCCGACCACCGTGGTGGATCTCCTCAACGTCTGCATGCGAGACGAGATGAGGCGTGATTCGCGCATCGTCGCGTTCGGCGAGGACGTGGCGGATGTCTCCCGGGAGCAGCACCTCGAAGAGGTGAAGGGGAAGGGTGGCGTATTCAAGGTCACGTGGGGTTTGCAAAGGGAGTTCGGATCGGACCGGGTGTTCAATTCACCCCTGGCCGAGGCCAATATCGTGGGGCGCGCCGTCGGGATGGCCCTTCGCGGCATGAAGCCGGTGGTGGAGATCCAGTTCTTCGACTACATCTGGCCGGCGTTCCACCAGCTTCGCAACGAGGTCGCCATCATGCGATGGCGGTCAAACGGTGCGTTCACCTCACCGCTCGTGGTCCGGACCACCTACGGCGGCTACCTGTCCGGCGGCGCGATCTACCACTCTCAGACCGGCGCCTCGCTGTTCACGCACACGCCCGGCGTCCACGTCGTCTGCCCATCGAACGCCGAGGACGCAAACGGACTCCTGCGAACCGCTATCCGGTGCGACGATCCGGTGCTGTTCCTCGAGCACAAGCACCTGTACAGGCAGACGTACAACAAGGGGCGGTATCCCGGGCCGGACTACATGATCCCGTTCGGGCAAGCAAACCGGGTCGAAGAGGGCGACGAAATCACGGTTGTCACCTACGGCGCCCTGGTCGAGCGCACCCGGAAGGCACTGCGGCTCCTGGAACGTGAGGGGCGGCCGATCGAAGCGGACCTGCTCGATCTTCGCACCCTGAATCCGATCGACATGGACGCGATCGCCGAGTCCGTGAAGCGGACGAACCGGGTCCTCGTCGCCTACGAAGATTCGAAGTCGTGGGGCTGGGGCGCCGAGATCGCGGCGCGTATCGCGGACGAGCTGTTCGAGTGGTTGGATGCGCCGGTGCGCCGAGTAGCGGCTACGGACACGTTCGTGGGCTACGCGCCTCAGCTCGAAGCCGAGATCCTGCCGCAGGTACCGGACCTGGTGGCCGCGATGGAGGAGCTCAAGGCGTACTAGGGAGCTTCCGCCCGGTCGAACACCAGGTCGAGCAGTCCCTTCCTGAATCCCGAGCCGGGTCCGAACAGAGATCCGATGAGCGCTTTCCGGTGCGCAGCCTCGATCTGGATCTCATCGATGCGCACCGCTCCTGTCACGTCCGTATACCGCGTGGTCACCGTGTCGCCGCGCACTTCGTGCTCGAGTTGGTCCCCGTCCCGGACGCCATCCATTGTGAGCACCGCAAATCGTTTCCGGTTCTCGGCGTCGAGCCTCTCGAATTCCTCTTCGGTGAGTAAACCGGATTTCACCATCTTCTGCATCGCGTCCCGGTTCGCGTCGAGGAAGCGGTCCAGACCGAAAGATCGGAGAAACGTCATGCGGACGTGGGCGTGGTCTGCACCCATGTACAGTGCGGCGACCGAGTCACTCCAGGCTCGCGGCTCGGCTTGCCCGCCCACGATCTCGGCCACGCGGTCCGGCGTCTCGCCCAACAGCGTGAGCTCGAGGCGCACGGCGTCGATCTTGAAGATGGTCCTCTCGAGCACGTAGTCGAAGTCGCTGCAGCAAGCGACCCGGTTCTCCTGTGCCGTAGCCGAGGAAGAGATCGAGCCGATCAGGAACAGGCTGACAAGAACCTGCCTTGCGAACCGCAAACGGCGTCCACGCATTCGTCGCGTCCCGGGTAGTAAGAGGGCTGCGGTGCCTGAGCTTACCCCTGCGCCCGCTCCGCCATGATAGCCGGAAGTACGATAAGCGTACAGATCAGCACGCTGGTCATGCCGACCATGAGGAGAGCTCCCATGCCCGATATGGCCCGGTGGTTGGCGAGCGTCAGGTTCCCGAATCCAGCCATCGTGGTGAGGGCGCTGTACAGAATCGCCCGCCCGGTGGCCGTATCGAGCAGTCGCTCGCCGGGCCGGCTCCTCTGCCGTCGGTGCACCATGTGAATCCCGGCGTCCACCCCGATCCCGAGGAGGAGCGGCAGGGTAATGATGTTCGAAATATTGAACGGGATGTCCCACAGCACGGCCGCCGCTCCCGTCAGGAGAGTGGCGAGGACGAGCGACGTCAGCACGATGGCGCTCGACCGGGGATCGCCCAGCAGCAGCAGGAGGGTCACGGCCGTCGCCAGGAGCGCCAGCCCGAAGGCCTGTCGGAAAGCCCGAACCGTGACCTTCCCGAGCTCCACGTTCTCCACGGGCATGCCCGTGATCGCCGCCTCCTCGGCCTGGATCGCTTCGACGAAGTCGCGGAGTTTCCGAGGCGTATCCAGCCGAACGGCCGGAAGGACCTGGACTCGCTCCACCCCATCTTCCGCTACCCAGCGCTGCCGCAAAGAGCTTGGGAGTTCGCTTCTTGTGACGGGGTCGGCGTCGAGCGCCTGCCGAAAGCCGGCCTGCACCCACGGCAACGTACCGACCAGCGACTCTTCGAGACCCGCGGCGATCGATGCGCGGGTCCCCGGGGGCCACGCGCGCAACGAAGACCGCCACGCGTCGATGAGGTAGAGCAACTGCCGCGCGGCGGCGCTCGTCGCCGAGTCGCCCTCCAGGTAGAGGCGTGACGCCGTTTCGCGAAGTCGCTCCACCGACGCCATGCGGTCCTCGAATGCCGCCTCACCGTCCCGGAATTCCAGGCGAGCGCCGCCCTCGGGTGAAGACTCGGGGGGCGTCCCCAGGTCGCCAGCCAGACTGCGGATGACCTCGAGTTTCGCCGCCTGGTCCGACGGGACGAACGCGCTCAGCGTCAAGGTCCCCCGCACACCGTCGATCCCTTCGAGTCGAGCCGCGACGGCGGCCGCGCTGGCCGAGTCCGACTCCATCAGCGAAACGGCTCGCACCGCCGTGTTGGGGTCCCCGAGCAACTCTCGCAGCGTGACCACGGACTCTGAGTCCGGATCGCTCATGTTGATGACGTCCTGGTCGAACCGAACTCGAGGGACGAGGACCGCCGAGCCGACGGCCAGCAGGAGAGCCGCCACCAGGATCGGCCTTCGCCCCCGCGTGACCGCGTGGTCTAGCCACCCCAGGGGGCCGCTCCGGGGGAGGGATCGCCCGGCCGTGGAACGGATCGCGTCCGGGTCCGGCTGCGGGAGGCGGAACGGGCGCAGGCTGAGAAGAGCGGGCAGCAAGCCGACGGTGGCCACGAAACTGATCAACATACCCGTGCCGCCGATCTTCCCCAGGTCCGCCACCCCGGTAAAATCGGTGACCATGAAGGCGTAGAAACACAGGGCCGTGGTCACGGCACTGAAGAAGAGAGCCACTCCGGCCCGCTCGGCCGTCAGGCGCAGGGCCTCGATGTGCGAACCGGCTTCTCCTCTCGCTTCCCTGTAGTTCAGGCAGAAGTGGATCGCGTAGTCGATGCCGAGTCCGACATACAGTATCGCGAACGCTACGGAGATCATGTTCAGGCTTCCCACCGCGGCCGCGGCGAAAGCCCCGGTGCCGGCCAGGCCGGCGAAGAGCACGAGCAGGCTCGCGACGAGAAGGCGAACCGACCTCAGGCCTGCCAGAAGTATGATCGCCACGAGGATCAGCGCCCCGACCAGGAGCCGGGGAACGTCCGAAAGACCCGCGTCTATCGACTCGTGCTCGAACGCTTCGGATCCAGTGATCCGGACCCGGACTGCCCTGTGATCCATGTCGAGGCGAGCGGCGCTCTCGCGAACGGCCTGCATGGCCGCGGCGGCCGGCCTGGACGTCGAGTAGTCGAGAACGGGCTTGGCGAGGACGAAGCGGCGAAGGTCCGCTGCCGTCGAGCGTCGTCCCTGCATGAGATCGGTCCACGGAAACGCGAAGAAGTTCCCATTCCGACTCGAGTAGAAGGCGCCTCCCAGGGCCAGGAGAATGGGAGCCACACCCGGTTCTGTCGCGGCCTCCTCCGACGCCATGCGGTCCACCTCGGTGACGAGACCGCGCAGCGTCGGTTCCTTCTCCAGGGCGAGCCACGTGGCGCCAAAGTCCAGCATTCGAGCCCTGAGATCCTCGAGTTCGTCGGTGCTCGAAAAGAGGAGCCCGTGGCGCCGGAAGAAGTCATCACCGCCGGCCGCGTATACGAAGCTGAACACGTCGGCGCGTGCCTCGAGATCCTGCGTCAGCAGGCGTTGGGCTTCCGCAGCGATTTCGGGAGTTCGGGCATCGATGACGATCTGCATGTCCTCGAGGAGGTGGGGGAAGGTCTCCTCGAGCGCGGCATGGGCTTGCCGCCAGGGCAGCTGATCCGAAACCAGGTTTCCGGTGTCCGCGTCGACGCGCAGGTGCGTCCAGGCGAACCACGCCAGCGGAACAAGCAGGACGAAGCTCAACGAGACGACTGCTGCGGCGTGCCGAGCGGACCACACCACCCAATCTCCGAGCAGCTGCCCGAGACGACCGTTCCGGTCAATCACGCCTGTTCTCTCGACCTCGTCCCGGGGGCCTCTTCCCGAGACGGCGCCTCCTTGAGCCGGGCGGACCCGTCCACCCGATACGTATGCCCCCGCCAGTCGAGCTCAGGCCGCACCAGCATCGACAGCCCGATTGGAATCGTCGTCGGGTAGGGCATCAATGTCATCCACGCGTAGCGCAGCGGGAGCGCGGCGCCCCCGACCATGAGATGCAGCCGCACGTAGTGCAGTCCCTCCAGAATCCAGATGGAGGTGGCCAGGGCGGCGAGCCAGGGGTGTCCCGACACCGCCATCGCGATCGCGAGGCCCAGAGCGATGAAGAAGCTGACGGCACGCATCACGAACGGAAGCGCAAAGAAGGACGGGATTCCCCCCCGACCGCAAAACAGCCAGCGTCGCCACAACTTGAGGAAGCCCCGGAAGCCCAGACCGTGGTTGATCACCTGCAGCGGGTGGGTGCCCATCACGTTCGAGTAGCCCGCGTCTACGATGCGCGCGCCCAGGTACATATCGTCCACCAGCTGGCCGTCGGCGCACTTCACGCCGCCGATGTCCCGGAGCGCCGATCGGCGGAAAGCCATCGTCTGGCCCATGAGGAACGGCAGCGTACGCCCTGGTCCGAGCGCCGTCTCCATTCCCCCGACCAGGTACGCGTTCAGGATGATGGCGTACCCGACGTCCCCGGCGGATCGCGGGCGGCACGGATTGACCACCGGTGCGAAGCCCGCTCCAGCGGAGTCGTCCGCCACCAGGTGCTCGACCAGGTTCGTCAGCACCGCGGTATCCGGCCTCGTATCGGAGTCGCCGAAGACGATGATCTCCCCCCGAGCCTCGGCTTCTCCAACGATCATGTTGTTGATCTTGCCCGTGCGACCTGCCGGCGGCTTCCCGGCCAGAACGATTCGGGCTGTCCCAGCAGTCGTGGAGGACCGGTGCTCCTCGATCGCCCGTCGCACGAGGGGGTAGGCGGGATCGTCTTCGTCCTCCAGAACGAAGATCGTCTCGACTTCGCCCCGATACCCCGTCTCGAGGGCGGCCCGGAAGTTGGCTTCCTGCTCGACATCCACTCCCTTGACCGGACGGATCACGGTAATCGGCGGATAGGTGGCCAGTCGGGGGGGGCGCTGTGCGTCTCTCGTCCGCAGCGCACGTACGGTCTTCCGATGCGAGAAGCCCAACTGGACGAGGAGTCCGACCAGGACAACCGTCACGAGCACGGGAGTCATTCCACTCTCCTCGCTCGCCACATTCTGAGGTCCGCCACCAACTCGGCGCGAGTCACGCCCGTGCCTGCCAGGCTCACTCCTTCACCGAACAGATCGTAGTGGGGCAGAGCGTTTCGGCGATCGATCCACTCAGCCCGGAGGTCGTGCGAACGCCCCCATTCGATCAACTCCTCGACGGACGTGTCGCTGTAGGCGTGCACCAGCGTGTCACCCTTCTTCACGTCGAGGCGCGGGATGTCCCGCTGCGCTGTATGGTAATGAAACCGAATCATGCCCAATCATACTCGTGGTGGAGGCATACGCGCAGCATTGGTCGCCCCAGCCCTGATTGCCGCTCTCGGACTTCTGCTGGTCCTTCTCCTGTTTCGACCGCCCGGATGGGTGCTGGTCCTGTTCCTCGTCGCCCTCTTCCTTCCGGGCCGCTGGTGGCACTGGAAGACCCGCCGCTTCCGGCGCGGCCTGCGGCATCTGAAACGCGGCGACGCGGGCCAAGCCCGCTCCGAGTTCGAGGCGTTCCTGTTCCAGGTTACGCGTGAGCCGAACTTCCGTCGCGTTCAACCGTATTTCAACCTGGGCCGGTCCTATCCGTACCAGGTCGCCGGCCGAGCGAACCTGGGCGTGTGTGACCTGCTGCAGGGAAAGCCCGATGCTGCCCTGGAGAAGTTCCGCGCGGCACTGGCCGAGGAGCCGTCGTGGGTGCCGGCCCGCTACGGAGAGGCCGTCGCCCTGAAGCTGTTGGGTCAACCCGCAGAGGCCGAGCGGTCGGCCAGGCAGGTTCTCGAGCTGAGGCCGTCGTACCTCGCGGCGCGCCTGTTGTTGGGCTCTCTGCTGCAGGAAGCCGGCCGCAACGCGGAAGCCGACGAGGTTCTCGCCCCGATCGTCGAGGAGGGTCGAGACCCGGAAGCGCTGTTGCAGG
>CAYWLF010000017.1:14268-19055 GCA_964458875.1 uncultured Gemmatimonadota bacterium | reverse complement strand
CCGGCGGCCCGGCCGATCCCAAGGGCGAGGTGGCCGGCTTTCCGTCCCATCACGACCACGAAGAACCAGCGGTTCGTGGTGCGCGAGTCCTCCATCAGGTTGAGGCACAGATCACTGCCTACCCAGCGTGCGGTTTCGTACCCGAAGGTCGGCATGTCCGCCGGCAGGGGAAGGTCGTTGTCGATCGTCTTGGGCACGTGCGCCACCCGGATCGTGCCGTCGGCCGCTTCGGCTACCTCGCGGGCGGCGAAGGCGGTGTCGTCACCGCCGATCGTCACCAGTCCCGACAGGCTCAGCTCGCGGAGCGCCTTCACGGTGCGCTCCAGGCTCTCGGGCGTCTTGGTAGGGTTGGCGCGCGAAGTGCGCAGGATCGAGCCGCCCTCGGTGTGGATCCGCGACACGTCCGCGACGTGGAGCTGGCGGACCATGTCGGTGCGGCCGGCGATCAGGTGCTCCCAACCCTCCAGGATGCCGATCACGTCGCATCCGTCGTCTATGGCCTTCATGGCCGTGGCGCTGATCGCACTGTTGATCCCTGGAGCCGGCCCTCCACCCACCAGGATTCCGATCCGCCGTCTGCTCATGTCTTCCATCTATCTCTCTCATTCCGAATAGGGCGTTGAGTCGGCGGGATGTTCCCATCCGTACCCCCGTCCGTCAAGGCGAAAACGCCGCCGATCGCCACTAGGCCGTGGAATCCTGCAAGAACTGACGGGTTCTCGGGCCGTTTCACGAATTGGGGAACTAGATGAAAGGCCTGTCGTACAAGGCAATTGCAGGGATTAGGCGATTCGGGCATGTGCCTTGCTCAAATGGGGCGACGGATGAGTGCATCCCATCGTCTCAACGGACCGGCATTCGGCCGGACGCCAGGTGACGGCGGTGGGCCGCGCGCGAATCGCGCGATGGATACACGGACGTAACGGAGGTTTGACTCATGTTTCGGAACCTGAGGTGGATGCCCCTGGTCGCGGTGCTAGCGATTGCCGCGGGCGCGTGCAGCGACACCGGTACCAATCTGGGGGACCCGGAGGACTTCGACCCCGTGGGTACCGAGCAGGCCGTGCAGGACCTGCAGAATCAGCTGGATGATGACAGCGACATCATGGTCAGCCTCGGACTCGTGTCCGAGGGCCTCGGCCAACAGATGCTCGCGTCCCGCGCCATGCCGCTGGAATTGGATGGCGCACCCGTGCCGTTTTCGGCCCAGGTCATCCGCAATTACTCGATGTCCGGCGGCGCGGCAGAGCCGATTTTCCCGCCGGAGCTGCTCGGCGTGACGTTCGAGTGGAACTTCCTCGAGGGCCACTACGTGCCGACGGAAGTCCCGGGCGCCCCGGCGAACGCCATTCGCTTCGTCCTGTACGCCATCGACCCCATCACGCGCATACCGGCGGATCCGTTGGTGGAAACCGGTCACCTCGACCTGAAGGACGAGGGTGGCTCGCAGACCACGCGACTCGGCATCGAGGCCGTCAGTGGAACCGAAACGCTGATCGACTATTTCATCGATCTCAGCTACGTGCTGCTCGGCGAGAACGACATCAGCGTCACAGTGAGAGCAGAAGGCTACATCTCGGACGGCGTAGACCAGCTCGACTTCGTGCTGTCCCAGGGAGCCACCCTGCTCGGCTCCACCGAGACACTCGCGATGGACGTGGTCTATTCGCTGTCGCTTCTCGGTCAGAACGCCAGCGTGACGGTCGAGATGCACGGCGAGTTCGATTTCGCGGGCGATAACCCGATCGAGGTTGCCACCGTGGAGTTGCGCGTCCAGAACGGGACCGAATTCGTGGACTTCGAGATGGCGCTGGCGTCCGACAACAGCCTCAGCGGCGTGATCAAGTACAACGGCACCACCGTCGTTACCATCAGCGGCACCGAGGGAGACCCGGTGTTCACGAAGGCCGACGGCACAGGTCTGACGCTTGAGGAAGTGGCCGCTCTGCTCAGCCTGTTCGACATGATCGACGACGTCTTCGATATGGTGGAAGACATCTTCGAGCCGTTCGGAGGGTTCGACCTCTAACGGCCGGAGCGACCGCTATCGGTCGTCGTGTACGAGGCGCGAAAAGGGCCGGGAGCGATCCCGGCCCTTCGTGCATCGGGATCCCGACAGGCGGGGAAGGCTCAGGCTCGAATCTCGCCCAGCGCCCGTCTAACCAGGACCGGCACCATGGCGCGTCTCCATTCGGTGTCCACCGGGATGTTGTCGAGCGGGTGGCACTGTCGGAACGCCTGCTCCGCCACCTCCTCGATCACGGCGTCCGTGAGTGACGCCCCGGCGGCGATCGCCGTGAGCTTGCCAAGCTTCCGGGGATAGCTACCCATGGCGGACGCGGCGATCTGTAGATCCGCCACGGCGCCGTCCACCGCGAAGTCCACCCGTGCTGCCACGTTCAGCATCGGGAAGTCGATCGAGTCGCGGGCCCGCAGTTTCTGGAAGGCGTGCCGGGTGCCGGCAGCGGGCCGGGGCACCCGGATGGAGACCAGCAACTCGCCGGCCTCGATCCGCCGATTCCACACCCCATCCGAGGTGAAGAAACCGGTGATGGGCGTAGTCCGCTCCCCCTCCGGCCCCACGATCCGCAGTTCGGCCTCGAGAGGCAGGAGCGCCGTCGCGGCGTCGGCTGAATGAGCCGCCACGCACCGTGTCCCGCCCTTCACAACGTGACAGGCGGTGCCGTCCTTCTTCAGGCAGTACCCGAGGGCCTTCCGCCAGAACAGCGTCTGGTTGTAGTAGGTGCACCGTGTATCGAGGCACACGTTGCCGCCGATGGTGCCCATGCGTCGAAGCTGAGGCCCGGATACGAGCGAACAGGCCCGCGCCAGCGACGGAAGGGTCTCGAGTAGAGCCGGGTGGCGCGCCAGCGTGTCCAGGGAGGTCGCGGCGCCGATCGAGAACCCGGCCTCATCCTCGTCCACGCCATTCAGTTCGCTGATTCCGCGTAGCGAGACCAGGTGCCCGGGAGTGAACAGCTTGTGCTTCATATTCGGCACGAGGTCCGTGCCCCCGGCGATGGGCATCACGTCGCCGGCGTGCTCCGCCAACAGCGCAATCGCCTCTTCCACCGTGTCGGGACGGTGATACTCGTACGGGTGGAGCCTCAGCACCGGGCGCTCTCCACGCTCATCTCGCCGGCAGCGCTGCGAGCTGGTCGATCATCCGTGACACGCGCTCCAGGCCCGGCGCGAGGGGCGGGTTCGTGTAGCCGTAGCCGATGCGGAAGTGACGGTCGAGCCCGAACTGGTCGCCGGGCACGATCAGCACGCTCTGCTCGGCCAGCAGCCGGTCCGCGAGTTCCGTCGAGCCTATCGGCAAATCGTAGCCGAAGAACGCCACGGCTCCGGCAACGGGTCTCGCGAAGCTCAGAACGTCGGCGTGCCCGCCGGCCCACTCCTCCAGGATGCCCAGATTCTCGATCAGGATCGCCCGCCCGCGCTGGAGCAGTGTGGCCCGGGCGCCCGCCTCCAGCGCCGCCGCGGCCAGACGGTCGGAAAGCGGCGATGGCGCGATGGTCGTGTAGTCTTTCCTGGCCCACAATTCCTCGCGGAATTCTGGCGGCGCGAGGAGCCATCCGAGCCTGAGGCCCGGCAGTCCGTACGCCTTCGATAGCGAGGCGCTGACCAGCACCCGGTCGGTCCAGCCCCACAGCGACGGGGTCGCCTCGCCGGTCAACTCGCCGCCCGCGTACACCTCGTCGGACAGGATCCACGCCCCGACGCTCTCGGCTGCTTCCACGATCTCCGCGATCGCCGCCTCGCCGAGGGGGTGCGCCGTCGGGTTGTTCGGGTTCGTGACCACCACCAGGCGCGTTCCGGGCTGAATCGCGGCGGCCGCGGCCCCGGGAGCGGGCTGCCAGCCTCGTTCCTCCTCCAGCCACACGCTCTCGACGAATGCCCCCAGCCCAGCCGCCAACCCGGTGGTCTGCTCGTACGTAGGCCGAAGCACGACAACGCGATCGCCGGCCTCCACCAACCGCCACATGGCCAGGAAGTTGGCCTCCGCGCTGCCGACCGTGGCGACGACGTTGGCCGCCTCCGCTCCGGGATACGTCGCGGCGATTCTCTCGCGGAGCAGGGGACTGCCGTCCGTGTGTCCGTAGCCAAGCAGCGTGTCCGAGGGATCCACCCCCGCAAGCTCCTCGAGTTCGTCGAGGGTGATCGGCTGCACGCCGCTTTCCGCGAGATTGAATTCGACCCTGTTCTCGTGGTGCGACTGCCAGCGCTCCATCACGAAGACCGGTTGTTTCATCGGACTAGAAGCCTGTTGAAGAACTGGGGTCCTTCAGCCTGGCGGCGTACTTCACCCTGAACTTGGCCAGCTTGGGGGCCACCACCACCTGGCAGTAGCCCTGGCCCGGATTGTTGCGATAATAGTCCTGGTGGTAGGCCTCACCCGGAAAATACGCATCCAGCGGGCTGATCTCGGTCACGATCGGATCCTCGAAGGCACGGTCGCGCTCCAGCTCGGCGATGATCTCTTCGGCCGTCTCACGCTGAGCTTCGTCGTGATAGAAGATCGCCGACCGGTACTGGGTTCCCACGTCCGCCCCCTGCCGGTTCAGGGTCGTGGGATCGTGGATCGAGAAGAACACCTCGAGCAGGTCCCGGAACGTGACTTCCTCGGCATCGTAGGTGATCCGAACGACTTCGGCGTGACCCGTGGTCCCGGAGCACACGTTCTCGTAGGTCGGGTCAGCGTCCTGCCCCCCTGCGTATCCCGACTCCACGGAAATCACACCGCGCAAATCGCGGTACGCTCCGTCCAGGCACCAGAAGCAGCC
>CAYWLF010000017.1:0-14168 GCA_964458875.1 uncultured Gemmatimonadota bacterium | reverse complement strand
CGGCCTCCACGATGAGAGCCACGAACTCGGGACAGTCGAGCGACGTCGGGATCCGGTAATCCAGCAGGGACGGCGCGTCGTGCAGTCCGCCCTCGGGATCGCCGCGCTTCATGATCTGTTGTTCCATGATCGCCTCGGCGAAACCCATGTAGGCCGAGCCCTCCATCTGTGCTTCGACCAACATCGGGTTCAGGGCTCGCCCGCAATCGTGCGCCACCCAGATCGTCTTCACGTCCACGAAGCCGGTCTCCGGATCGACCTCCACTTCCGCCACGTGCGCCGTGAAACTGTACGCCGGCGACGCCCCGATCGTCCCACCCCGGTACTCCCCGTGCACCCCTTCCTTCGGCGTGTTGTAGTGTCCGATGGCGCCGAGCGTCCCGTGCTCCGCTTCGGCGAGCTGGAACGCCGCAGCGATGGGCATGCGGCGATCTTCAGCGGAAGGGTGTTCGGCGTCATACGCCCAGCCCCCGGCGAGCCGCACCCGGTCGGTCGGGATCCCGAGAGCTGCGCCCACGTTGGCCCGTACCGTCTCGCCCACCTTGCGGCACGCGTTCACGCACGCGTTGCCCACCATCAACGTCTCGCGCGAGGAATAGGCGCCCAGGTCCACGGGGACGAGGTCCGTGTCTGCGGACAGGACGCGCACGTAGGCGAGCGGCACGCCAAGTTCCTCGGCCGCGATCGCGGCCATGGTCGCGTCCGAGCCCTGTCCGATTTCCGACGCGCCATGCAGGACGCTGATCCGACCGGAGCGCTCGACCTGCACTTGCACGGCGGCCTGCGGCATATCGTTGGGGTAGATCGGGTAGTTGGTGCCCGAGATATAGCACGAACCGGCGACCCCTACCCCTCTGCCGTACGGGAGCTTGCCGTACCTCTTCTTCCAATCGCTGGCCGTCTCCACCGCGTCCAGGCATTCCAGGAAGCCGTTCGACTGTACCCGGAACTCGTTCACCGTCCGCCCCGTACCCATGAAGTTCCGGCGCCGCAGTTCGATCGGATCCATCTCCAGTTCGGCCGCCACCTTGTCGAGCGAGATCTCGAACGCGAAGCGCGGTTGCACGGAGCCGTGACCGCGTTTCGGCCCGCACGCCGGCTTGTTCGTGTACACCCGTGTCGAATCGAACCGGTAGGACTCCAACTCGTATGGAGCCGTGAGGAGCTGACCGCTGTAGTAGGTGGTCACGAGTCCGAACGAGGCGTACGCCCCGCCATCCAGCAGGCTGCGGGCGTCCACCGCCATCAGCTTCCCCTCGTTCGAAGCCCCGACTCTGTACCACATGCTCATCGGGTGCCGGCCACGGTGCGAGTAGAACAACTCCTCTCTCGTGTACAGCAGTTTCACCGGGCGTCCGGTCCGCAGAGCCAGCAGGGCGACGCAGAATTCGAGATCGAAGGGCTCCGACTTGCCGCCGAAGGCGCCCCCCACCGCAGGTTGCACGACCCGAATGAGGGCCACGTCCAACTCCAGGACGCGCGCCAACTCGCGCTGCAGGTAGTGCGGCACCTGGGTCGACGACCACACGGTCAGCAACCCGTCCGCGTCCACGTTCCCGATCGCGCAGTGCGGCTCGATGGGTGCGTGCGTGGTGCCGTGGAAAAAGTAGTCTCCTTCGACCACCACGTCCGCCGCTCCCATGAGGTCGTCGACCGGCCCGAACTCGAGCTCGACCTTCTTGGTGATGTTGCCGTTGCGCCCCTGGCGCTTCGGGTCGTGGATCGGCGCCGCCGCGGCTTCAGGCGTCAGCGCGTGCTTCGGCTCGAGATAGAAAGGCAGGACCTCGTACTCCACCTCGATAGCCTCGATCGCCGCGTTCGCCGTCTCCTCGTCCACCGCCGCCACGCACGCCACGGCGTCCCCGATGTACCGTACCCTGTCCAGCGCGAGCGCGTGCTCGTCGCGCGTCCACGGGATGATCCCATACGGCGTGGGCATGTCCGCCCCCGTAATTATACCGTAAACACCGGATATGCGTGTTGCGTGTTGAGCGTCGAGTGACACTATGCGTGCATGTGGATGCGGACTTCGGAGCAACTTCGCGTGCAGCATGCCGGGGAGCGCCAGGTCGTCGGTGTAGACCTCGCGACCGGTGCCCTTCCGGAGACCCTCCGGCTTGCGGTTGCGCCGGCCGAGAACCCTGAAGTCGTCGGCCAGGGTCTCGAGATCCGCCGGGTTGTCGGCGCCGGCCCTCTGCAGGGCGTTCAGTTCGTCGGGGTGCAACGCGCCCTCACTCGCCCGACTCGATCGTGACGGTGGACGAGAGCCTCGCCGCCAGAACGTCCGCTGCGCATACGCCGGAACGAGCAGCTTCGGCGGCTACCTCGATCGCTTCGAAGATCTTGGTATAGCCAGTGCACCGGCAGAGGTTTCCCGAGAGAGCCTCTGCGATATCCTGCCGTGAGGGGGACGTTGCGTTCGCCAGCAGCTGGGACGCGCTACACAGGATGCCCGGCGTGCAGAATCCACACTGGGCCGCACCCGTGAGATCGAACGCCTCCTGCAGGGCGCTGGGGCGTACACCGCCAGCGAGTCCTTCCACCGTCACTACCGTCCTGTCTGCCGCTTCCTGGACGGGCAGAAGGCACGAGAGCACCGCCTCTCCGTCGAGAAGTATCGTGCAAGCACCACAGTCCCCCTTGTCACACCCTTGTTTGCTTCCCGTCAGGCCGAGGATGTAACGAAGGGTCTCGAGCAGGGTATAGTGTGTGGGCACTCCCGTTTCGGTGAGATCGCCATTGACTGTGAACCGTATGATTTCGCGCATGTCTCGACCGCGTATCGACCCGGGAAAAGGGTGCGTTGATCAGGTCACGAGGTTAGAGTGTTCCGCCTCGGCAGGTCAAGCTGAGCGCTGGTTGAGACCGGAGAATCAGAGTGAGAATGGCAGGAATACAGAAACGCATCCAGGGACTGACCGTCGCCGCGGCAGCGGTCCTTTTCGTGTGCAGTGCGGTCGTTCCGGCCGTGGCACAGGAGTCGGTGGCCGTCGACCGGTGGCTCGTCTCGACCCCGTTTCCGGCCGACACTTCCGACGACCCGCTGGGAACCGACTACCTGGGGGCCCCGGGAGAGGTGGCCGTGTTGCCCGACAGGGGACGCACGGTGGCCGGAGCCGATTGGGCGCTGATTCGGCAGGATTCCGCGCGGATCCTGGAGCTCGAGACTCAGCGGGCTGACGCCGAGGGTCCGGTCGCGGTCTACGCACACGCCTACCTGAAGGCGGTGGAGGACCGCACGCTCACACTCACGTGGGGCGGACTGGATTGCACCCGTGTCGATGCGTGGCTGAACGGACGATCCCTCGCGACGCTCGGTCTTCCCCTGCCGGCTGTCGAGGACGCGGGAGCGACTGCGACCAGGCAAGCCCTTGTCCGGATCGGCTACGGCTACAATACGCTTCTTCTCAAGGCCGTTTCGGGGGACTGTCCCTTCGGGGTGACCGCCTCGATCGGTCCGCTGTCCCCGGGGTCGCTGGAAGGCGTTCGAGTCCAGGCATCCCGGCCCTACGGCGACACGCGCACGGGTCCATCGCCCTGGTTGGTCACCGACCCGCAAGCCGGCCCGGAACCGCTCCTCGGCTGGAAGGAGAAGGATCTGTTCGGCGTTGCCGGCGTGCGGCTCGCGGCCTTCGCGGTGACGGCCATCGAGGGAGCCAAACTGAAGGCCAAGGCGGGCGGGGAAGAGGTCAGGCGTGAGCTCGAGTGGCTCACCCCGGCCGAACCCGAGACAGTCCTCATGCCGTTCTCGTTCAAGAGCCTGCGGCAGGCGCTCGGGCACGGCGAGGGAATGGACCTGGAACTCGAGTGGAACGACGACGATTGGGAGGGCGTGCTGAGCCTTGACCCTGCCGACCTCCTCGCCGCCTTTCACTCGTCCATCCGACTCCTCGGGTGGACCGTCACCTCGGGTCCCTCGGCCCCGCCCGTATCGGCTGATGGGGCGGCGATTTACGACTCAGAGCATGAGCCTCACCCGCTGGCGAACCTGGTTCCCCTGCCCACAGCCGCCGGCACTACGCTGCTCGGCGAATGGGAGGTCCCCGGGTGGCTCTCGGGATTCACCCTCGGACTCGATGTGACAGGTGCGCCGGGAGAGTATCGGCTGCAGTCCGTTCCGGTGGATGGGGGCGATATCGTTCTGTGCACGAATTGCCGGAAGGGCGATCACATTCAGATCGTCGTCGTCACGGAGAGCGCCTGGGAGCGATTCCCGGGGGTGTCGATCGTCGATGTCCAGCAGCCGGCGGTTGACGGGGCGGAACAGGCCCTGGAGTGGCTGGCGCTGATCGACGAGAAGGGGAGCCGGAAGTACCGGGAGCGGGGTTCAGCGTCGGGGCAGTGAGGCAACGGAACAAGGAGAAGGCGTTGGAATATCGTGCGATCGATCGTAGCCTGCTTTTGGGCGGGGCAGCGATCCTGGTCGGCTGGCTGGCTGGCTGCTCCAGCGGGGTGGCAGAGACAAACGGTACCCCTGAAGACCCTGCTTGTGGGATTGCCGTCGGCGTGGCCGATCTCCCCTCCCAGGTTTTCGAGGCCTCCGGGATCGCACGCGATCCACGACGCGAGGACCTATTCTGGGTGCACAACGACAGCGGCAACGATCCGATCCTGTACGCCGTCGATACCACGGGCGCCCTGGCCGGACAGGTGCCCATCACCGGTGTGACGAGCACGGACGTAGAGGACATCGCGCTCGCTCGCTGCCCCGACGGCTGGTGCCTGTACTACGCCGACACCGGTGACAACCTGGCGGTTCGCCACCAGATCTACGTGCACCGACTGCCGTTACCGGCCATCCCATCTGACGCCGCGGTACCTTCTGACCCCGTCAGCCCGCTGATGACCTACGTGCTGGTGTTCCCCGGTGGACCGAGGGATGCCGAGTCCTTGTTCGTGGACACCGACCGGGGCGAACTCGGCCTGGTGACAAAGGGCCGGAACGGTCAGGTCGAGCTGTACGTGGCGGACCTCGCGACACTGGAGTCGGTGGATGGTCCTGTCGCGTTGAATCGTGTGGGAGCGCTCCACGTGCCACTCGGGCAGAACGTCAGTGCCCAGTACGTGACGTCCGCAGATCTCTCGCCGGACGGTACGCGGCTGGCCGTACGCAGTTACACCCAGCTGTTTCTGTTCGATTGGGTGGGAGCGGCTGCATTCGACACCCTGGTCACTCCTGCCACGACCGGCCTGATCGCGGCGCTGGAGCCACAGGGAGAAGGGGTGGCTTTCACAAACGATGGAACGCGGATGTACCTGGCAAGCGAGGGCGTTGGGTCCCGCTCCCCGCGCCTCAGCCGGATCGACTGTCTTCCGTAGGCGGCTCTTCCTCCACGACCGCTGGACCTGACACCTCGCCTGCCGGACTCGAGGCCTCGGCCATCGGTCCATCGGCTGCCGAACCGTCGAACATCGGGAGTTGCTCGACGTCGCCAACCGGTTCCGCCGACGCATCGAGAGATGCGGGAGCAGCGGGTCCTGGCGCCGCGCGGACTTCGGCCGCGGTTGCTGTGACTGGAGCCCCAGCCGCCTCTCCCGTTACCTCCGGTCCCGGCACCTCGGGTGCGGTGCGGGATCCCGGGGTCGCTCCGGTCGGTACTTTCGTCTTGTTCGGATCCAGCCAGTTGCCGGGCTTTCCCGACCGGATATCGTCGAGGATGTCCTTGCCGGGAATATCTTTGCGGGGATCCACCTCTTCGAGCTCTCGCTGGATCTGGTTAAGGCTGCGCCGAAACTCCCGCATGGCCGAGCCCATCGACCGGGCGATCTCGGGAAACCTGCGTGGCCCGAAGAACACCAGCACGATGATGAAGATCGCCATCAACTCCGTTACGCCCAGCGATCCGATACCCATGTGGCGTTACCCGGCTCAGTGCGACAGGAGGCGGAGAACCTCTTCGCCGTAGAACATTCGGATATATCGTACCTGTATGGGCGTGATGCGGCGAACTGCCCAGACCAGCTCGACGTCGTTGGGCTCGGACGGGTGGGTGCGAAGGCGCAAGCCGCATTCCGTCGGCAGACGGCTTCCCTTGCGGAGATTGCAGCGGCTGCACGCCGTGACGACGTTCGTCCACTGGTTGTCACCGCCGCGTGAAAGAGGCACGATGTGGTCCCGCGTGAGGGACTCGCGGTGGCCAAGGTCTCGACGGTGCCGTCCGCAGTACTGGCAGGAATAGTGATCGCGGGCAAACAGAAAGGTGTTGGTGACCTGCCTGCGCAGACGTCGGGGAACGTGGACATAGCGGACCAGCCGAATCACGACTGGTGCCATGAATTCGGCGGATTCCGACCGGAACGGACGATTCTCGTCCACTTCCAGGGCTTCCGCCTTGCGATCGATCACGAGGCGGAGGGCCCGGCGGACCGGTATGATCGTCAGCGGCTCGAAAGACGCGTTTAGTGCGAGACAACCCATGGAATTGAGTCGACCTCCTGTTCTGCCGCGGCAGTTTAGGCGAGACGGGCGCGGGACGTCAAGCCACCGGGGGCTCGGGTGACCTCTTCGTCGCGGTCGGATGCGTTTTGCCACGTCGCCCTTGCGAAGCCCGTCTTCCAGACGTTTCGCTACCGCGTTCCACCCCATCTGCGGGAGAAAGCGGTCCCCGGAACCCGGGTCCGCGTTCCGTTTGTTCAGCGGTGCGAGATTGGAGTCGTTCACTCGATCGCCGACGCGTCTCCCGGCCGTGCGGTCAAGGACATCGCCGAGGTTCTGGACGAAAGGCCCGTACTGTCGCCCGCCCTTCTCCACCTGTGTCGGTGGACCTCCGACTACTACGCAGCCCCCCCGGGACTCGTGTACCGCGCTGCCCTGCCCCCGGGTCTCCTTGGTGAGACTCGACCGAGTGGAACCGCTGAGTTGAAGCGCCAGGTCCTCGAACTGATCGGCGAGACGCCGACACTTCTCGAGAGAGACAGCGCGTTCGGCAGGGCCCGCAAGCAGCGTCAGGCGTTCGAGACGCTGGAGGCGATCGGCGGATCCGCTCCCGTGGCTCACCTCGAGAGCCACTACGGATACAGTCGTGCAGTCCTGGCCGGCCTCGTGGACCGGGGCCTCGCCCGGATCGACCTCGAAGCGGTGACTCGGGACCCCTTCGCGGGCACGGGAGACGACATCGAGCTTCCGAGGCACCTGAACGAACGACAAGCCGCCGTGCTCACGGCCCTGACGGAGTTGTCCGCGCAGAAGGAGCCTGGAGTGACGCTGCTGAAGGGCGTCACGGGCTCGGGCAAGACCGTGGTCTACTTGCGGCTGATCGCCAGTGTGCTCGAACGGGGACGCTCCGCGATCGTTCTCGTGCCGGAGATCGCTCTGACGCCGCAGACCGTCCAGCGCTTCCGCGCGGCTTTCGGGGACGAGGTGGCCGTCCTTCATTCCGCCCTTTCCGCGGGTGAGCGGCACGACGCATGGCGATCTCTGAAGGGGGGGGAGCGTCGGGTGGTGATTGGTACCCGGTCCGCCATCTTCGCGCCGGTTCCGAAGCTGGGCGTCATCATTCTCGATGAGGAACACGACGGCTCGTACAAACAATCGGAGACACCGCGGTACCACGCCCGGGCGCTGGCGGCCGTACGAGGCCGCGAGGAACGCGCCCTCGTGGTGCTCGGTTCGGCCACTCCCTCGCTCGAGTCGTGGCACAACGCGACCGAGGGCCGCTACTCACTGCTCCAGCTCCCCGAGAGAGCCACTCCGCACCCACTGCCCGCGGTGGACATGGTGGACCTCAGGGAAGTGAGAGCCCTGGCCATGAAGGCGGGAGAGGCTCCGGAGTCCATCGTCAGCCCCCGGCTCCGCGATGCGGTGGCGGGCAGGCTAGAGCGCGGTGAGCAGAGCATCCTGTTGTTGAATCGCAGGGGCTATTCGACGTTCCTGCAGTGCCCGGAGTGCGGGAAGGTGTGGAGTTGTCCGGCGTGCAACGTCTCGCTGACGTTCCACCGTGCCCGGGCCAGGCTGGTGTGCCACCACTGCGCACACGAGGAACACGTACCGAGCCAGTGCGGCGACTGCCGCGAGCCGGATCTCATCTTCACCGGGATCGGTACCGAGCAGGTCGAGAAGCGGGTGGCCGAGCTCTTTCCCGCCGCGCGGTTACTCCGGATGGATGTGGATACGACCGGCAGCAAGGGCGCGCACGGCCGGTTGCTCCAACAGGTCCGCCGCGGTGAGGTCGATATCCTCCTGGGAACCCAGATGATAGCCAAGGGACTCGACTTTCCCGGTGTCACTCTGGTCGGCGTGATCAACGCGGACGTGGGCCTCAACCTTCCGGATTTCCGCGCCGCCGAGCGCACCTTTCAACTCCTGGCTCAGGTCGCCGGGCGGGCGGGACGGGGCGACGAGCCCGGCGAGGTCCTGGTGCAGACGGCGCGGCCCCATCACCCGGCGCTCCGCGCCGCCCTCACGCACGACTACGAGGCGTTCGCCGTCAGCGAGCTGGCGGATCGAGACGCTCCGGGATATCCGCCGCACCGCCGCCTCGCGAACCTGATCCTCTCCGGTCCCGCAGAGGAAAGGGTCGCGGAGACGGCCGACCAGCTAGCTGAAGCGGTTCGCGAGGTGGCGGTCCGTAACTCCCTCGTTGACGTCGACGTGGTGGGTCCCGCCCCGTGCCCCATAGACCGTATCCGGGGCCGGTGGAGGTGGCATTTCCTCCTGAAGAGCGACCGACCTGCCTCGCTCGGTTCCCTGATCCGGTACCTGGCGCGACACCACGGGCAGCCGGGCGGCGGGCTGCGCCTGGAAATCGACCGCGACCCCGAAGCGCTCCTCTAGATCCTGACCCAATTCGGCGAGTGACGAGTGCCGCGCGACACTCAGCAATGCCTCTCCGGACGTCAGCAATCCCTTACCTATGCGGCTAGTTGCGAAGTGGGTACCGAACGATGAGAGAGTCAGGCGGGGGACGCACCGGAAGAGTGTCAGTCGAGGCGTAGCCCACGAGGCGACTGGTGAGGAAGACGGCGGTGACCTGTCCGCCCCCCTCATCGATTCCGGTCAGCAGCCGGCGCGGCGGCAGGGTACGGCCTCCCGAAGACCGACGCGGGGGGCCCTGCTCGATGATCGGAACACGGATGGCCCAGTGCTGCACGATCCACGCTCCCGAGGGCAGGCGGGTGAACTCGACGGTGCCGCCGAGGTGGCGAGTGTTCACCGGCAGGTCGAGGTTCTCGTAGCGAAAGTCGAGGGTCCGGAGCTCCGAGCTCTCCGCGTCCAGCCACATTATCCCCGCGATATCGATCACGCGGGCGTCGTCCAGGGGCTCGAATTCGAGCCCCACCAGTGCCGGATCCTCGGATTCGATCAGGTGGAAGCAGTGCCGTCGAAGGAACTCGGTCGACATCATCACCTCGGCATCGGGCCCGTAGTACTGGACGGCGCCAGACACCTGCTGCACGAAACCGCCGAGAATCAGGTCGCGGGTCGGGATAGAGCGGAACGGGTGGCGCCCGAAGTAGCGCACTTCTTCGTACCTCGGCTCGCCCTGGGCCGTGCCGTCCCCATCCAACCGGCGCTGGTAGTGCACCGCGTCGAAGCGGTAGTATGGCTGCTGGCCCGTCCACACGATCGCCGCCAGCGCCTTGCGGGCTTCCTCCCACACCTGGTAGACGGCCAGTCCTTCCTCTCCGAGAAGTTCGCATTCGCCATCCTCACCCTCGACCGCCAGTTCCGCGAGACCGATCGGCGACACAGCCGCCTCCATCCGGTACGTAGCGGATTCGCCCTCTCCGAGAACGATAGAATCCGAGAGGAAACTGACGTACCCGATCCGGTCGGCGCGCAGGCGGTACGTGCCGGCCCTCGGGGCCCGCAGTAGCCACGTGCCCGCGCTTCCAGTCAGGGTCGATGAGTGCGCCCCGCCGTCGACATCCTCGAGGATCACGAATGCGCCCGGGATGGGTTGGTCGGTACCCGCCTCCACCAGGATGCCCCGCACCGTCTGCGCTCCCGCCGGACTGACCCGGACGAGGACGCCGAGCGCGCCCAGCAGCAGCAGAGGCGGGATCCTCTTCAGGAAGGCTGACCCGGACCTCACGCCACCGTGACCCCGAGGCCCGGAGCGTCGCCTGCCTGTATCGCCGGTCCGACGAGGCCGGGTCCGACGAACGGATCCTCCGCCAGAAGGGCGGCCCCATCCAGGTCCGCGTAGTCAAGCAACGAGGCGAGGTGCGCGGCAGGGGCTATTCCGAGCGATGATTCGAGCATGCAGCCCATCATCACGAGCAGGCCGCTCGAACGGGCCGAGTGGATCATGCGCAACGCTTCTCTCGGCCCGCCGCACTTCGCCAACTTGATGTTGATCCCGTCCACCAGGCCTACCAGTCCGGGGACGCCCGCGCTGTCGATGCAACTTTCATCCGCGATGATCGGGAGGGCCGAACGACCATGCAGAAAGCGGAACCCTTCGTGATCCGCCGGATCGAGCGGCTGCTCGACGAATTCCACCCCGTAGGCCGCCAGCATCTCGATCCTCTCGACGGCCTGGCGGGCGGTCCACGCGGCGTTGGCGTCGACCCGGAGGACCGTCTCCGGCGACGCGGCATCACAGATCGTGGACAGGATCTCTTCGTCCCGGGCCGTGCCCAATTTCACCTTGAGAATCGGGTACTCCGCGGCCTCCAACACTTTCTGGCGCACCACATCGGGCTCGTCCAGGCCGATCGTGAACGAACTCAGTGGCGCTTCGGCGGGATCCAGCCCCCACAGTTTCCACAGCGGCAGGCCGGCGTCCTTCCCGACCAGGTCGTGCAGGGCCGCGCTCACCGCGGCGTGCGCCGACCCGTTGTGACCGATGGCGCCGCGGAGCTCGCGCTCCAGGGTTTCCAGCTTGCCGGGGTCCTCCGCGCCCTCGATCACCGGTCGCATGCGCTCAAGGGCCGCCACGACCGTGCCCGCGGTCTCCCCGTAGAAGCGTGACGGAGCGGCTTCACCCCAGCCCTCCAGTCCGTCAGCCGCAACCCGTACCCACACTCGCTCTACGCTCTGCTTCACCGCCCGGCTGATCTTGAACGGATGCTTGGCCTTGATCGTGAACGTCTCCCACGTGAGCTTCATGGTTCCTCTCGTGTGGTGGTCGGAGACCCGACCGGCATGACATGAACGAAGTCCCAGGCAGCCCACGGCCCGGTCACATCCATTCGGACCGCAGGATAACGCCCTTCCCAGTCGGCGACCTGCTCGACGAAGCGGATCCACTCGCTCCGCGGGATCAGGAAGGCGGCGCTCAGCAGGCGCTCGTTCCCACCCTCAGAGAGGATTCGCGCCGCTCGCGCCTGGCCCTGCAGCTGCTCGTACACGTGGTGCGCGACGGTGCGCAATTGCCCCTCGCGGTGCGCGGATGTCCGGGCGGACAGGTGCAGTCGCAGTTCGTACCCGTCCTCCAGGTACTCCAGTGCTTCGAGAAGAGGAATGCGCTGCCCCTCCAGGAAGGCGCGGACGGCGTCGTCGTCGCGGGCGCCAAAACCGAGGGGAACGGGCACGATGCTGCTCCGGCGCAGGAGCCGGGCCACGATCCGCCCGTGCCGTCGGAGGACGTCCTGCGGGACCGTCGAATCATCCGCGTCGGTGACGACCGCGGCCAGTCCGCCGAAGTCCACGAGTCGGTACCCGAGCCCGTCCCCCATGGCCTGAACGGCGTCCAGGGCCTTCTCGCTCACCCGGTTCCGCACCACGGCGTGAATCGAGAGGCCGGGAACGGCATCGCGATCCGTCACGAGGTCTGCTCCTCCCGGGCGGCCTCGGTCAGGGCCGTCAGGTGTGCAGTGACGCAGCGACCCAGTTCCTCGGGGTCGTATCCACCCTCGAGGACTGAAATCACGCGCCCGGCAGCCGACGAACGGGTACGCTCCACCACTTCGTGCGTGAGGCGGGCGAAATCTTCGGGTTCCAGCGTGAACCCGCCGATCGGGTCGTCACGCGCCGCGTCGAAGCCGGCTGAAATGAACACCATCTCCGGCGCAAATCCGGCGGCCTGGTCCAGCGCCCCCAGCAGGGCGTCCACGTACCGTTCAGGAGACTGCCCGGCGCTCATGGGTAGATTCAGTGTCGTTCCTTCGCCGGCGCCCCGACCCGTTTCGTGCGCCAGTCCGGTGCCCGGGTACTGGGGATGCTGGTGCAGGGACAGGTAGAACACGTCGGGGTCTTCGTAGAAGATGTCCTGGGTGCCGTTCCCATGGTGGACGTCCCAGTCCACGATGAGGACCCGGCGAGCGATCCCTTCCGCGAGTGCCGACCGGGCCGCGACCGCCACGTTGTTCAGCAAACAGAACCCCATGGCCCGGTCAGCGGTAGCGTGATGGCCGGGGGGCCGGACGGGACAGAACGCCGACGGACCTTCTCCCTGACCGACCCAGCGCATCGCGGTGAGCGCCGCACCGCAGGCGCCCAGAGCCGCGTCCCAGGATCGGCCGCACACCGCGGTGTCTGGATCCAGTCGAAGGATCGCGCCCTTATCGGCGGCCCGTTGGCAGACGCCGCGCACAGCAGCCACGTGATCGTCGGTGTGCACCCTCATGATCTCGGACAGCAGGGCCGGGTTCGCGGGCAGTGGCGCCACCCGGTCGTTGAGTTCCGGAAGCGCTCTGCCGAGCGAGGACATCACGGCGCGAAGGCGACCCTGGTGCTCCGGGTGCTCCCAACCAGTGTCGTGGGCGCTGCACGTCTCGTGGCCGAAAAGGGCGACTCGGTTCATGGTCCGGTTGATTGGCTTGGGGACGGGCTCGTAGCTTCCAGCCATGACAATGTACACCATGCGGGTTCAGGGTCTACCGAGCGGACGTCGATTCACGCGTCTCGCCCTCGTCGTATGCCTGCTGGCGAGTGCCGGCGGGTGCGAGGTCGAGTGGGGCGGCGCTTCCGTTCACCTGGAAGACCCCTCGCCTCCACCCGTGGAGTCCCCCGCGGCCGAACAGTCCGCGGAACGTGCCGAGGTACCGGTGCCGGAAGGTCCGCTACTGTGGGCCGTCCGCTCAGACGGTTCAGGGGGTGACGTCGTCGTGATCCCCGTCGCGCGGTTGGTGCAGGGAGCCCCCATGCCCCTGGAATACCCCGAGCCGCCACCCGAGGGATTCCGCCAGCGCTTCGACGCTGCTTTCTCGGGCGAGGGAACCGAACTGGTGCTGGGCGCTTCAGGCATCCGCCTCGGCTCCCTTGTCGTGACCGGACCACCACGCGTGCTCGACGCGGGTTGTCCCTCGGCCGTCCCGGCGCGCGCGCTCGTGCTCCCGGGGACGACGCTGCCTCCGATGTCGTTCGCGCTCGGGCCCGACCTGGTGTTCGGCTCGCCGGCGACCCGGGGGAGCGCGGTCGTCGACAACCGCATCCGGACCTTCGGCCCGATTCTGACCGAGCAGTTGCTGCGGCAGGGCGGGGAAGGCCGTCCGTTTCTCGCCCAGCGCGCGGTGCTCGATGCCGTGATGTTGCCCGGAGACCAGCGACCGACGATGGTCGCCACGTACCTGATCAACGATTCCGTGGACGGCCCGGGACCGGCGGGATCCGCGACATCCCTGTTCTTCCTGGCCCGCTTCGGGTCGAGCGGTTACGTAGCGGACTGGTCGGAGATGCGGACCTACTCGGGACAGTCGGGGGACCGGGAGATCTTCACGTGGCTTGGCGCCGCGCCCATACCCGGGGGCAGGTTGGATATCGCCGTTCGACATGACGGACAGACGCGGCGGCTCGTGGCCAGCGTGGACAGTGACGACCTGGACCGCGGAATCGAGTGGACGGAGGGGGCGCGCTGCCCGGCCCTGGAGTTGCTGGAGGCACCGGGCCCCCGGGCGACGCCGCCGGCGCAGGAAGAACCGGACTCTCGGGTACCACCGGCGTCGCAGGTAGCGCCAGCTGACACGGTAGCGACGCCGGAGAACTGAGTCTGGCGGTCGTCAGGCCGCGGCGAAGGTCCCGAGCGCCTGCCCGAATTCGCTCTTCCTGATGTCCTGCAGAGCGCGATCGCGAAGCTGCCTCACGCGTTCACGTGTCACGCCGAGAAGCTGTCCGATCTGCTCGAGTGTGTGCTCGGACTCTCCCTGTAGCCCGTAATACAGCCGCAGCACACGGGCGTCCCGTGGACGGATCGACTGTAGGGCCAGTGCCACGTGCTCCTTCAGCATGTTGGCGTCCACGACTTCTTCCACGTCCGATTCGTCCACCAGGAAGCGGTCGATCA
>CAYWLF010000016.1:0-19070 GCA_964458875.1 uncultured Gemmatimonadota bacterium | reverse complement strand
GGAGAACGTGATCTCGTCGGGCTCGTCCCCCTACTTCGGAGAGGACTTCGCGTTCTACCAGCAGGTCATTCCGGGGGCCCTGTACTGGCTGGGCGTGTCGAACTCGGAGAAGGGCACCGTGGGCATGCCCCACAGCCCCGGGTACGTGGCCGACGAGGAGTCCATCATGGTAGGCTCGAAAGCCATGGCCGTGGTTCTGCTTGACTACCTGGAAAGGCACGGCGAGGGGACCTGACCCCCTCGCCGGCCGGTCTTGCCGTCTAGTCCGATCCCTCGCAGTCGGCTAGCTGGGTTCCCTCGACCCCGCACACCACGCTTTCCAGGAAGTCGAACCGGGTCTGGTAGTAGGTGACCTGGTTCTTGAGGCCCGAGATGCCGTGGCCCTGTCCCTCGAACTCCACGTACGTGACGGGTTTCTCGAGCTGCCGGGCTGACTCCACGAACGAACGGCTCTCGGTGACACCGACCCGGTTGTCATTCGATCCGTGCGTGAGGAGAATCGGCGAATCGAGCAAGTCGACGTGGCTGATCGGCGAGCGATCGAGGAGCTTGTCACGCTCGGTCGCCGGGTCGCCGGATTCGAGAATGATCCAGTCCGGGATGTTCGTGGCGTCGTAGAACGACACGATGTTCGAGAACCCGGCGTGGCTCATCCCGAACCCGAGATCGTAGTCCTCTCCCCGTCCGTTCGTCTCCGGCGGGAACGTCAGAGCCCGCATCGTCGCGTATCCGCCGTGCGAGCCGCCGGCGACACCGATCTGCCTCGGTTCGAGACCCAGCTTACCCTCCAGGAACCGGGCGCCGTAGAACAGGTCGATGATCTCGTCGCCCCCGAGGTCCCGGTCGTTGAGCGCCATGAAGTCCTTACCGAAACCCGAGCTTCCGCGTACGGCGGGCGACAGCCATGAGATGCCCGCCTCGCAGAAAACCTGCGTTCCCGTGCTGAAGTAATTGCCGCCACCGTAGAAAGACGTCATGACGGCAAGTCGCGACTCCGGATTCTCCCATTCCTCGCGCGGAGTGAACAGGAAGGCGTGCAGCATTCGCGACTCGCCCGTCGCCGGGTCGATGTCGAAGGTCGGGAATTCCACCCGCTCCACGTCGCATTGCTGGATGGCCGCCAGGTACTCATCCGGAAGTCGGATCTTCGGTCGGAACGCGAACGTCGCCCGTCCGTCTTCCATCACGACCTCCATCTCGTCGCCCTGGAACGGAGAGGACGCGGACGTCTGACGGACCACGAACTGGTCCCGATCGTCGAATCCCATCACCCCGAGGCTGACGTCGAGCGTCAGTTCGCCCAGCATTTCACCCGTTTCAAGCTCGAGGACCTGCAGGACGTTCTCGTGCGGACGCGCCAGGACCTGGAGGATCTTCCGCCCCTCGTCCGTCTGGAGCAGGGCGAACCAGGCGTTCTCGTCCACCGAAGTCAGCGGACGCGAGGAGCGGGTGGCCAGGTCGTAGATGTACAGGTTGGAGAAGCCGGTCTCGTCGGACACGTAGACGAAGCGCTCGTCGTCCAGCCAGCCCTTGTTGTACGAGCCGACGGACTGCCGCTCGACTCCGTCCGGGAGGAGGAGATCGATGCTTGGGTCCTCGAGGTCGATGTAGGCCAGTGTCCCCCAACTCCGGTGTCCGTCCTTGTTGAGCCGGATCACCACCCCGTCTCCAGTCGGTGTGAAGTTCACGGACGTCCATACCATTCGATGCTCGCCACCCTCCTGGCACAGGACTTCAGCCGATTCGCCCGACTCCAGGTCGAGAAGGGTGAGGCAATTGCGATAGGGCTCCGTCTCGCCGTGCCTGGCGATGTAGCCGATGGTCCGACCGTCCTTGGAGAAATCCCAGCCGTAGATATAAGGGACATCCGTCAGCTTCTTGAGCGAGCCGTCCCCCAGCGACAGCCGGTACAGGTTCATCACCTCGTCGTTGCGTTCGTCCGCCTGCGCGATCATGTGGCCGCGGATGGAATCGTATTCCATGCCCCACAGGTTCCGGGTTGACAGATCGACGTCGAAGACGCGCTGGCCCGACTCCGGATCGACGAGACCCGTGCCCTCGCCGACCGACAGGTCCTGGACCATGAGCCACGTTCCGTCGGGAGTCGTATGCCGGTAGAACAGCTTCCCGGCGTCGAAGTCGGCGTTCCATCCGCCGTATGGATAGTCCTGGAAGTACGGCTCCAGGTCCACCTCGCGGCCGAGGAAGCTGACCGAGTAGTCCAGGTCGCCGGATTCGGCGACCTGCTGTTCTCCACACGCCACGAGGGCGAGAAGAACCAGGCCTGTCACGAGGAGGGCCGGACGGGAATACGAGCGGGTCATGTTGCACCTCTGAGGATAGGCATACCGATCGCCGGCGGGCCGGCGGCGCTACGACGCAACCTTGAGAACACGCGGGGCCCGACAGTCGCTGGCAACGGTCCAGGCCGTTCCACGGTCCAACTGGTAGCGGGAAGGTAGCGATTCGGCAGGGCATGTACGACCGCCGCGGGGGATCGGGTGCGGGAAATAGGGAGTCGGGGAATGTGGAGCGGGTGGTCGTACTTTCGCGGGGCGAGTGCCGCGGTTCTCGCGCTGCTGGTGCTGGCCGTCGCCGGCCTTTCGATCGAAGCCCTTTCGGTGGCCCGCCTCGGTTCCGCGATCGGAGACCTCCCCATCCACCTCTACGCTCGCCCACCGGTGCTCGTCCTGGGCCGACAGGTAGATCCGAACGCGCTGAAGGCCCACCTGTCGCGTATCGGGTACCATGAGGTCCGGGACGGAGTCCTCGGACCGGGCCAGTTCGCGGCGGGACGAAGAGAGTGGGTCATCGTCAGCCGGCGCAATGGCCACCTGGGCTCGCTCGGCGTGGAGCAAGCGATGCGCGTCCGGCTGGACGGCTGGGGGCGGATCACCTCCCTGGAAGACCAGGAGGGGCAGCGGTACAGAGCCGTCCCGCTGGAGCCGGAGTTGATCGCGGTGTCATCCGCCGACGGAGCGAGGGACCGCTCCCCGGTTCGTCTGGAAGATCTCCCGGCTGACCTGGTCGACGCCGTCCTGACGGTCGAGGATCAGCGCTTCCACCGGCACCACGGCCTCGACTACGTACGGATCGGAGCGGCAGCGATCGCCAACCTGCGTGATGGCCGGATCGTCCAGGGCGGAAGCACGATCACTCAGCAGCTGGCCAGGAACCTCTTCCTCGACTCGAGGCGGACCTTCGTTCGCAAGGCGAGGGAGGCCGCCATGGCGATAACCCTGGAGAGGCGTCACACCAAGGCGGACATCCTCGAGGCGTACCTCAACGAAGTCTACCTGGGCCAGGACGGCGGGGTCGCGATTCACGGCGTCGGACGAGCGGCCGAGGTGTTCTTTGGAAAGGACGCCAGCCAGCTCGACCTGGCGGAGTCGGCGCTACTTGCGGGTCTGATTCGCGGGCCGAACCTGTATTCGCCGCTGCGTCGCCCGGAAGCCGCCGCCGCCCGCCGTGATCTCGTGCTTCGCCTCATGCGCGATCGGGGGTTGATCAGCGAGTCCAAGTGGCACGATGTCTCGTCCACTCCATGGGTCGGTCGGCCGCGCGTTGGCGCCCCGCCTCCTGCCCGATACTACGCAGACTACGTCATCGGAATGCTGGGAGAGACCGACTCCGTCGGTTCGGTGCCGGCCACTGCCCGCGGCGTCATCACCAGCCTCGATCCAGGTTTGCAGCGGGCCGCCCACGCTGCCGTTTCCGATGGACTGCAGGAGCTGGAGCTCGAGCATCCGGGCCTCGCGGAGCGAGCGGCAGCGAGCGGCTCTCTCCTGCAGGCGGCGCTGGTGGCCGTGGATCCCCGTACGGGCGACGTTCTTGCGATGATCGGCGGTCGTGACTTCGGGACCTCTCAGTACAACCGGGCAGTCTACGCCAGGCGGCAGCCCGGCAGCTCGTTCAAGCCGATCGTCACGCTCTCGGCCGTTTCCGCGCCGCCCGACCGGCGGCGTGAAGGGTCCCCGATCACTCTGGCCACGATTCTCTCCGACGAACCGTTGGAAGTGGACACGCCGGCCGGTCCATGGCAGCCCGTCAACTACGACGGTCGCTCACGCGGCCAGGTGACGTTGCGGGAGGCCCTCGAGCTCTCGCTGAACATTCCGTTCGCCCGCCTCGGCCTCGAGGTCGGTGCGGAGCGAATCGTCGAGACGGCTCGGCGCGTCGGAATCGAGAGCCGATTGATGCCGTATCCGAGTATCGCTCTGGGGGCGTTTGAGGTGACCCCGCTCGAGATGGCGCGGGCCTACGCCGTCCTCGCGGCAGGCGGCTTTCGTGCCGGGTCCCGCTCGGTACTCGCCGTGGTCGGACCGGACGGGGAACTGGCCTTCCCTGAGCGGGACGCTGGTGGGCGCGCGGCATCGGAAGCCGAGGCCTACCTGGTTACATCCGCCCTGCGTGGAGCTGTTGACCGCGGATCGGGAAGGAGCCTGCGCGCACACGGATTCTCAGGGGTTGTCGCCGCCAAATCAGGAACCACGAACGAGTTTCGGGACGGTTGGTTCATAGGGTACACGCCGGCACTGGCCGTGGCCGTCTGGGTGGGGTTCGACGACGCTCAGAGCCTGGGGCTCCCCGGCTCCCGGGTCGCGCTTCCGATCTTCGCCCGGTTCATGGCGGCGGCTACGGGCCGGTACGGGGATGAGGGGCCCTGGGCGACCACCGGCTTCGAGACTCCGGTCGGCCTGGAGGTCGTAGAGGTGGAACCGGGAACCGGACTCCGCTCAGGACCGGGCTGCCCGGGTCGTCCCGAGATTTTCGTTCGAGGCACGGCCCCGCGCCGTAGCTGCTCACCCTACGGGTACTATGAGGGCCGGTGGACGCGCGAGAACCGCTACGACGTGCTGCGGAGACTCGCCGAAGTCAGGGCTCGTCGCGATCGCTGATCTCGGTAGCCTCAGCGAGAAGTCGGGAGACCTCGCTCGCCGGCACGCCGAGATTCGACCCCCCGAACTCGGCCAGGATCGCGAACGTCACGGCCACCACTTCTCCGTCCAGCGAGAGGACGGGTCCGCCGCTGCCTCCGCGAGTGGTCTCGGCGTCGTAGGCGACCGTGGACGGAGTCACCTGGCCGACGATCCCGCGCGTGGCGAGCGGGCGGATGAACCCGGCATCCGACAACTCCCTGACGACGGTCCAGAAATCGGGCCGTCTCTGCATGAGCGAGTCCACGAACACGGACCCCGAACGGGCGAGCAGCGCGTCGATTCCCGCGGGGTAGCCGAGCACCAGGATGGCCTGGCCGGGCCCGGGATTCTCCTCCGCCAGTCGGAGCGGCTCGCGGCCTGCCAGATCGGGAGCCCGCACCACCGCCAGGTCGACGTCAGGGCTCGCTGCCAGGAACTCCAGTTCGACAGGCTCGGCCCGGTCCGGCAGGTAACCCAGCAGGCGAAGGCGAGGCTCGAAGCCGCGTTCGAAGATGGGACCGATCTGGTCGTTTTCGCTCCACGGGATCGCCACGTGCCGGTTGGTCACGAGTAGACCGTCGTCGGTCGCCAGCCAAGCACTTCCCGTGAACTGCACCTCGAACACCGGACCATCACCTTCGATCGTCGTCAGCGGAATCCCTCCCGGTCCGATCCGCGGTGCCCCGGACGGCCCGAGCAGAATCCTGAGCGGGCGATCGGACTCGGTCTCGATGAGCCGGTAGCCGCCCTGGACGAAGATCACCGACGCCGAGGCGGCCGTCACGACGCGGCGACCCGCGTCGCTCATCTCCTCCAGGGCTTCGATTCGTCCCGTGAGAGCGTTCTGGAGCTCCACCACCAGCGCGTGGGCCTCGGGGTCGCCTGCCGCCAGGTTCGCCAGGCTGCTCAGTGCCTCTGCCACGCGAGCGCTCCGTGCCTCTTCCGCGTCGATCCGTCTCTCGAGACGAAGTCCGTATGCCACCACGGTGCCGGCCGTGACCGCCAGAACGGCGAACGCACCGCCGACCACGGCTCGAGTGCGCGGGGACGTGCGGGTGAGCAGCTCGCGAGGAAGAGACGCAAGAAACAGCGCGAACCGTCGGAGATGCCCGCCGCGGCCGTGACGCGCGTAGTCCACGCAGTCCCGCCACGCCTCCTTCATCGACTTATAGGGTGGAGGATTCGTGGTCTCCATCACGAACCGGATCACCGGCCCACCGGTGCCGACTTCGAGGATGTCTCCGGGAACGAGGGTCTCTCGTCCCTGAAGTCCCGGCACATCGGCGCTGTTCAGGTAGACCTGGCCCTCTACCTCGAGAACGGACCAGCCGCCCTCTCCCCGGACGAGTACCGCGTGCCGGCCGGCCACTGAAGGGTGAGAGCCGGAGGGGAAGTGGACCACCGCGTCTGGAGCTGTCCCCACCAGGGCTTGCAGCCCGGTCAGATGCTGCCGGGTTCCGCGATGCGGTCCGGTGAGGTGGAGAATGACCGCGGCGCCCCCCGGCCGGGGGGCGGAATCGACCGGATCCCGCGACTCCCCGGCCGGAAACGACCCCTCGATGACCGGCGTGCTGTCAGGCGTCATGCGATGCTGTCTCCACGAGCGATGGGCTTGCTTCCAACGTATGAGTAAACACGCCAGGCGGGAACAGGTTTCGGGGCCGCCGATCCGTGGGGGGGTATGAAGAGCACCCGCGAGGGCGAACGAGACATTGTAGACTATATGGTGTAGGCTGAAGAGCATCCGCGAACCCTCGAAGAGAGGCTTGATCATGTGGGAACGCGTTGTCGCCGTGGACCTCGAGGCTACGGGCCTCGATCCAAGGGAGGATCGGATCGTCGAGATGGCGATCGTGCGGGCCGAGGACGGCCTGGTGCTTCTCCACCAGCGATTCCACCCCGGGATTCCGATTCCGGAACCGGCGACGGCGATCCACGGCATCACGGACGCCGACGTGGCGCACTCCGACGGCTTTGCCATCCACGCACCGCGCGTCCAGGCCATGCTCGAGAACGTCGTCATCCTGGGCTACAACTCTCGTCTGTACGATACGGTGATGATCGACGCCGAACTCCGCCGGGCAGGCGAGAAGGGACTGGACCTGGTCGAACTGCCCGAGATCGATCTTCTCAGGGTGTGGGCCCACTCGGAACGACGGACCCTGGACCTGGCGGTGCAGCGGTTTCTCGGCCACGGACACGCCGGCGGCCACACGGCGCTCTCCGACGCGGAGGCCCTGTTGCCACTGGCCCGTGCGATGAAGCGCGCCTGGGCCCTCGAAGACTACGATCTCTTGGACCGAAGTCGTTCGCGCGGCGAGGTGGATCGTTCGCGCCGCTTGAGACAGGACAAGGGTGGGGAGGTCGTCTTTAACTTCGGGAAACACGCGGGCGAGCCGCTGCGGGATCACAAGGAATACGTCGAGTGGATGCTGCAGTCCGACTTCCCCCCGGACACTCTCGATGCGATCCGGCGGCTGAGAGACAACGGGTGGCGCTGGCGGTGATCCCGATCTGAACGCTGGCCCGGAGGAAACCAACCGAAACGATCCCGCTCACCGGAAGGTGGCGAGCGGGATCGGTGCGCGTTTGGCGGAGCGCGTGCGCCGTCCTCCCGACCTAGCGTTCGGCCAGCGTGATGACGGCGAATGTGGCTCCGAGAGGATCGGCCAGCCAGGCGAACCGGCCCACCCCCGGGATGTCCATCGTCGGTCCCATCGTGGTCGCGCCGAGCTCGATCGCCTTGCCCACGGTCGCGTCGCAGTCGTCCACCGAGAAGTACGTGGCCCAGTGCGGCGGCACCTCACCCCAATCGGACTGGATCTGCATCATTCCCCCGGTCGGAACCTCGCCGAGAAGAAAGCTTGTGTAGACGCCGGTCGGGGGGGGCATCTCCTGTTCGTGTGCCGTCCACCCGAACAGCCCTCCGTAGAAAGTCTTCGCCGCGTCCGTGTCGAGGGTCAGAAGCTCGTTCCAGCACAGCGCCCCGTGCTCGCTCTTGAGCCCCACGCCGTGGCGATTGACCGCCTGCCACATGTAGAACAGGGCCCCGGTCGGATCCTGCACCACGGACATGCGGCCCGAGTCGAACACATCGAAAGGTCCGGCGAGCACGAGGCCGCCCAGCCCCTGGGCTCTCTCGGTCGCCTCGTCGACTGAATCCACCGCCACGTAGGCTCCCCAGCAGTCGGGCCCGGAATTTGGCTGCTTGGGATCCGCCTGGTACAGGGCCGCTGTGTATTTGCCGCCGATGTGGAACATGGTATACGTGGAGTCCTCGGACATCTGGACCTCCTCCGCTTCCCAGCCAAACAGCTCCGAATAGAACGACCGTGCCGCCCCCTGGTCGCTGGAAGCCAGTTCGACCCAGCAGAAGGTCCCTGCCGCGTGCTTCGGGGTCTCCGCCATCAGTCTCTCCTCACGTTCGGATCCTGGCCGACACCGGGCTCGTGCCCACGCGTCGAACCACCCATTCCCGTTACCAGAGTAGTCAATGGGCCGGCCGGATCAAGGTGAGGGCTTCAGCGGTGAGAGCGAGAGCGCGGCAGAGGGTGAACGCCGAGACGGGGAATCTTGCGGAAGCGGCCGGTTCGCGCGGTGACGATCTCCAGGCCGTGATACAGGGCGGTCGCCGCGACCTGTAGCTCCCGGGTCGTCAGGTCCTCCAGAAGAAGCTCGGATTTCAGCTCTCCGAACGTGCGGGCCGTTGCCACGTCAAACGGCAGGACGGTCAGGGCGGGCAGGACCCGCTCCTCGATGTGCCTGAGGTTACCCTCCGGGTCCCGGGATTCGTCCGCACCTCGATACAGATCGGCTAAGGCTATGGCACTGGTGAACTGCTTCTCGCGGGGAAGGGAGCGGAGCCACTCGAGATAGGCCTCGCGCGGCTCGGCGCGTAGCGCTTCCGCAATGGCATCGGAGTGAAACAGGTAGGCCGTCATTGGAGGAGACACCCGCCCCGGCCCCGGGACCATGAGGAGGATACCCCGGGGATCAGGGAAGAAGCTGACTCGTCGCTTCAGCGCGAGCGTCGGTTCCGGCGCACGAGGCGCGCTAGTTCCTCCGAACCCCTCCATCCACCAGCGAGGCTGGCAAGACCGCCCTCCGGGCCTGCGGCCCGCAGTCTCGTCAAGTGTTCGACGTCGGTCGCCTGCACGAGGGCTGCCACCGGCTTGCCATGTCGGCTGATGATGATCGGCTCGCCGTCTTCGGCCCAGCGAACACAAGCGGCGAAGGTTGCCTTGGCCTGTGCAACGGAGAGTGTGCGTGACACGTCGGTCCTCCTACGGAGTGGTCAGGAATATGGTCATTTAGACTATTATGACCATAATGTGTCCGCGCGCGTGTCGCAAGGGGTGCGCCCGGGGGTCTGCCACCTGTCGGAAGGGCGTGATATGTTGCCCCGATGCCCCTTCGACTCATTCGTTCCGACACGAATGCCGCGCTCTGGAAGGCCTGCTCGGAGTCGTTTCTCGACGCCGTCGGCCGTCGTCCTGGACCCGCGGGGTACGAGGACTTCCTGCTCCTCACCCACCGGGTGCAGCGGGACGTCCTGCTCGAACGGGCAGCGGCCAAGGGTGTCCCCGGCTGGTTGCAGCCGCCGCTGGCATTCTTCTCCGACCTGCGCCTGATGTTCGGGATCGAGGCGCGTCCGGTGGGGATCCTCACCGGGCGGATGCTAGTGGCGCGGCTGGCCGGACAGACGGCCCTGCGGGTGGGAGTGCGGACGGCGGGAAGGGAGCGGGGACCGGCAGGAACGCACATGCTGGACCGGGTGTTCAGCGAGCTCCTGCCCGAAGGAGTGGCGCCGGAGCGCTTGCGCGAAGCCCTGGGGCCCCTGGCGAGGGACGACTTCACCCGCCGCCGAAATGACTGGGTGGCGGATACCTACGAAGCGTTTCTGTCGGAACTGGACGAGCGGCAGTTGTACGACCCTCGTTCGATCCATGCCATGGTGGCTCGCCGGATCGAGGAGGGTGGATTGGCGGCCGCCATTGGCGAGGTGTCCCGGTTGCACGTGCTCGGGGTCACGTCCCTGCGTACCAGGCAGCGCTTGTTCCGCGCCCTGGCGGACCAGGAGGAGGTGGAGGTTCGAGTCTACCTTCCGCTCGAGGACGAGCCGTCCGAGTGGGATGCGCTCGCCACCGGGGGAACCGAAGTGGTGGGGGACGAGCACGCGGGACCGGTGATTCCGCTCGTTCAACCTGCCCCGGACTCGGTTCGCGAGGCGGCATGGGTGTCGCGCCGGGTGAAGCGATTGCTGGCCGAGGGCGAGGTGGAGCCGCACGAAGTGGCTGTCGTGGCGCGCTCCGGCCACCAGGACACGCGACTGCTGCACACCGCCCTCGAGCGCGCCGGTGTTCCCTCGACGGCCCGCCTGCGCACGGTGCTCGCCGAGATACCTGTCCTCAAGGCGTTGCTCCAGCTACTGCGCGCCGAGGCGGACGGATGGACGTTCGAACGGCTGCGCCAGCTACTGGCCAACCCCTATTTCTCTCCGGGCGTCGATCTGAGGCCCCTGGATGTGCTTGCCGCCGCCCGCCGCTATGAAGGCCTGGAGGCGTGGCGCGGAGGGTTCCGGCGGCTGGCCGATCAATTGGAGGGGGAGGACGCCAAACGGTGGCGCCACAAGGGAGTCTCGTCCCGGCGGCTCCGCACCGACCTTCCGCGACTCGAGGACTTCTTTGACCAGGTATCGGTGCTTGCCGGGTCCCGTTCGGAGGGGGAGTGGATCGACCTGACCCTGGAGATGCTGGACGGAAGCCGTTTCGAGCTGAGATCCCGCCTGTGCCGGCCCGTCGGAGACCGGTGGGACATCGTGCGGTTGGACCAGCGGGGGGTGGAGCACCTGGTCCGCCTTCTGCGTGAATGGCGGGATCTCGTGCGTTCGCCCGAGCCCATGTCCCCGACGGATTGGTACGAACGGCTGCGACGGCTGCTGGAGGCCAACGAACTCGCCCTCTCGACTCCTTTGAAGGAAGGCGTGCAGGTCCTCGAGGCTCACGAGGCCTCACTCAGCCCCTTCAGGCACACGTTCGTCGTGCACGCGAACGACGGCGTATTTCCACGGACTCCCACGTCCCTGGGTGTGTTCTCGGACGGGGAGCGGCTCCTCCTGCGCGAGCGGGGTCTGCCGCTGACGGACCGTTCGGAAGCCATGCGTCGCGAGCGGACGCTGTGGCGCTCCGTCGCCCGCGGCGAGGACGTGACTCTGACCTACAGGACCACGGACTCGAGGGGAGTCCCGCGACTTCCTTCGCTCATGGTACCCCAGCACGACGCGACCACGGAGCTTCCGCGCACGCTCGACCTGGAGGCCGGCCGGGAGGCAGGAGCGGAAGCGTCGGTGGACCTGTCTCCGGTCAGTCCGGCCCAACAGCGCCGGGCGGAAGCCCTGGAGCTCAAGAGGGTGCGCCGCGCGGGACGACGCGGTGAGTTCGAGACCGCATCTCCGGCCGCCCTCCGACGCGGGGTACTGGGCGCCTTCGCCGACGAGGTACGCTCGGGGGGACACGACCACTTCGTGCGCCGGGAGGCAGACCTGGGAGCGGCCGCCGGCGATGAGCCCGGGGGCGAGTTGGATCCCGAGGCGGTGTTCGGGATCGATCGACCGATCTCGCTTCGTCCGACCGCGTGGAACGGGAAGCTGCGGGATCCAGTGGTCCTCGAGGGGTTGGAGCGGAGCTTCGGCCCCGACTATCCCTGGTCGCCGAGCCAACTTGAGAAGTACGGGAAGCGCCCGTTCGACTTCCTGCTCGAGAGAGTGCTGGGATTGGAGGAGGTTGCGGAGGCTGACGAGGAAACCAGCGTTTTGACGTTCGGCAATGCCGCGCACGGAATCCTGGAGGGTTTTTACGCCGCCGTGCTGAAGGACTTGCCGACGTCTCTCGACGAGCCAGCGGCCCGGGTGTTCGAAGACGTCGCCGACAGGGTCATCTCCGACCTGGAAGCGAACCGGGACGAGTGGCTCGGCCTGGAAGCCCTGTGGGAAGTCACACGGCAGGACGTGCGGGACAAGGTCCGGACCTACCTGGAGTGGGAGCTCCCCTATCTCGCGAAGAAGGGAGAGCGGCCGATTGCGGTGGAGCTGCAGTTCGGCTTCGCCGGTCAACCTCCCGTCGAGTTGACGGGTCTCGACATGGCAAGACAGCCGGCCCGGCTTCTCCTCCGCGGTCGCGTAGACCGGGTCGATCGGCACGGCGGAGAACAGGGTGGAGTACTTCGGATCCTCGACTACAAGAGCGGGCTCACCAGTCTGCCCCTCAAGCGAGGGTACGAGGACGGGGCTCTGCTGCAGACGGCGCTGTACATGATGGCCGTGGACTCCCTTGACCTCGGCTCCATGGACGCCGCTCGCTACCGCGGGATTCAACAGCCGGGCGATCCGGCCAACAAGTACGAGCTCAAGTTCCACCGTGTCGAGCCCACCGTGCGACTTGCCCTGTCCATCCCCGGTCGGATCAGAGCCGGCCTGTTCGAGGCCGTCCAGGCGGGGTCGGCGTCGATCGCACCATGGCAGCCCGGCAAGGACGTGACACGCAACGAGGCGAGCCTGGTGGACGGGACTCGATTCGACAGGCTGGCGGAATAGGCGATGGGAATCCGCACCGCCGACTGGACCGATGAACAGGCCGCCGCCGTCACGGCGGGCGGCGACGTGTTGCTGGCGGCCAGCGCGGGAACGGGGAAGACCACGACGGTGGTTGGCAAGATTCTCTGGATGTTGGGTCTTGAAGCGGGCCGGCAGGGTCAGCCGCCGATGCCCCTGCCACCGTGTCCGTCGCCGTGCCGGCTGGACCAGATCGCGGCGATCACGTTCACGGAAAAGGCGGCCTACGACCTGAAGAGGAAGTTACGGGCCGAGATCGAGGCGTCTGAGAGAGGTGCCGAGTTCCGCTGGGAGATCGACAACGCCTCGGTAGGGACGATCCACGGGTTCTGTGCCGAGCTCCTGCGAGAGCACGCCCTGCGGCTCGAGATCGATCCCACCTTTCGGGTCCTCGACGAGCGGGAGACCCGGGTGCACCAGGACGAGCTTCTGCGGGATCTGCTCAAGCGCGCGCTGGCCGACGCCGAGCCCGAGGCGCGGGCCCTCGTACGCCGCTTCAAGGGGATGTACGACCGTACGCACCGAAGTGGAGCCATCGGCAACATCCGGGACGTCATGCGCGACATCCGCTGGCACTCACGCCGGTACGCGCCCTGGATCACTTCGGAGCCCGGGGCGGATCAGCGGATCGACCCGGCGGTGGTGTCTAGCATCGCTGAGCAGGCGGGCCTGGTGGATCCCGATCCGGTGGGGAACAGGCACGACGAGGAATCGCTGCGTATTGCCGCCTATCTGTACCGCTACGCGCACCGGGCGCTGGGACGCTGGCTGTCGTGGCTCGAGGTCGAGAACCTGCGAGACTTCGACAGTCTGATTCTGGACGCCCGCCGGTTGCTCACCCGTCCGGGCACCAGGCCCGCCCTGGAGGCGGTGCGCTCCCGATATCGGATTCTCATCATCGACGAGTTCCAGGACACGGACGCCGCGCAGCGAGACATCGCATTCGCCATCGCGGGCCTGCCGCTGTCCGGCCAGCCCGGTGAGCTCGGCGAGACGGTCGCCGCGGCCTCCGGGGGAGAGCGCCCGCGGCTGTTCCTGGTAGGGGATCCGAAACAGAGCATCTACCGTTTCCGAGGCGCCGACATCGGTGTGTGGAACGATGTCCGCGAGTCGCTGGGCCAGGCCGGGCAGCTCCTGGACTTGAGTCACAACTTCCGGAGCGAACCGCAGGTCGTGGACTTCGTGAATCGGGTCTGCGGGCCCGTGATGTCGGAACGAGCCAGGGAACTCCGAGAGCTGTCGCCGCGAAGCGCGGTCGAGTACGTGCCCCTGCATCCGGCCCTCGAGCGAACTCCCGCCGGAGGCCTGGAGTGGCTGGTCAACGACAGGAACGGGAATGACGTGAAGGTGGCGGAGGCCCGCCTCATCGCCTCGCGGATTCGTCAACTTGTCGACTACGAGGTGGTTCGCGATCCGGAGACGGGCAGGTGCCGTCCCTGCCGGTTCAGCGACATCGCGATTCTAGCTCGGACACGGAGCGTGCTGCGCGGTCTCGAGCCCGGTCTCCGCCAATACGACGTGCGGTTCTACAACAGTTCGGCTGGCGACCTGACGGACAGACAGGAGATCCTTGACGTTCTCACGGCCCTCCGGCTCGTGGACAACCCGAGCGACGACTTGAGGGCGTTTGCTTACCTGAGATCACCCTTCGTGGGGCTTCGCGACGAGGTACTGGCCCGCATGCGAGTCGATGCCCGGGTCAGGGAAGCGGCGCGCCGTCCCGCGTACCTCGAACAGGCCCGAGCCTACCTCGATCTCGCCGACGCGGGGAAGATCGATCCGTTCCCGGCGCCCGAGAGCGAGCTCGTCCACCCGGTCGAGCTGTGGGCCCTGAGGGAGGGCCTGGAGGCCATCGAACAGGCCCATCGCCTGGTGGACCGGGCGGATCACGGCGAGATCCTGGGTCGCGTGCTGGATCGAACGGGCTATCGGCTGCACCTCCTTCTGCGGGAGCACGCCGCCGAGGCCCTGGCGAACATCGAGCGCTTCCAGGCTCTTCTCGAAGATTATCGGCACCTTCCCCTGGGTGGCTTCCTGCGGCTGTGGGACCGGTGGGGCGAACAGGACACGGGCATTCCACAGGCCCCGCTGTCCAGCCAGGACGACGACGCCGTGACCCTGAGCACCATTCATACGGCGAAGGGTCTCGAGTGGCCCGTGGTGATCCTGGCCGGTACCCGCTCCGGGCCCGACTCGGGCGGACGGCTGAGTGGCACCTACTGGAGCGACCCGGCATTCGGTCCCGTATACATGGGCAACCAGCGCGAGCGTGGAATTCGCTCCCAGCGCGTGTTCCAGGGAGCCCTGGCGGAGGACCACGCGGAAGAGGCGCGGCTCCTGTACGTGGCTGCCACCCGGGCGCGGGATCGATTGATCATCTCTGGTCCCACCGAAAAGCCGAAGGGATACGCGGAGTGGTTGCAGGGAGGGCTCGACGGCGCCGTGGAAGCCCACGAGGCCGTATCCCTGCGCGATGAAAGCGCGGCGACGGACGGGCAGGTGCGGGAACGGCGGATGGATCCGGCGACCGATGATGACACGGTGACCGGCACGGGGCGCCAGCTCGACGCCTTTGGATTCGATCACGCGCCGGAGGACGATCGGGGGCAGTTCAATCTCTTCGCGCCGCGCCTCGACGGCGATTCCGAGCCCGGTTCGGAGTCCCGTTCCCCGGAAATACCGGTCGAAGTGCCCCTGGTCCTGTTTCGCACCCCGAGCCCGATCCAGGAATCACTCGCGCCGGCTCCCGTCGAGCTCTGGTGGATGGAGGGGCTGAAGGAGTGTCCGGCCCCATCCATCACTCGGCCGATCGAGAGGCCTGCGGTCAGCTTCTCGACGTCGGCCACCGAGCTTCGGATGAAGCAACTGGATCCGGAGGCCTGGGAGCTTCGCTACGGACACGGAGTCGTCCCGGCGCGCGACTTCGCCAGGGTACCCGGCGATGACGGTCGCTTGCCCGCCAGGGTGCGCGGAACCCTGATCCACACTGTGCTCGAGCGGCTCGAGGCCGAGTCGGAGTTGGCCCGAATCCTGGGCGAGGCGATCGCCGGCCTCGATGCCCCGGAGTCGGAGACCCTCCTGGAGCCCGGCTCAGCGTATCGGGAGGCGCTGCGCAAGGAAATCGAGGCCGTCGTGCGCAGCGAAGACTGGGCCCACTACGTACAGGGCGAGCACTGGCGGGAGCTGCCGTTCCTGCACTTGCTCGGGCCAAGGGAATGGCGCCTCGGTGCGTATGACCTGTTCCGCCCGGGAGGAGAGGACGAGGCTTCAGCCGTCCCGCGGATCGTAGACTTCAAGACGCACGAAATCGAGGCGGCGAAGGTGCCGGACACGGCCGCCACGTACGAGATCCAGGCGGCGGTGTATCGGGAGGCGGCGGTCGCGATCCTGGGCCGCCCGGTCCAGGTGAGCCTGCACTTCACGCACCCGAACGTGGCCGTCGAGGTCTAGACGATCGGCCTTACTCTCCCGCGCGCCCCCCGGCCTCCATGTACGGCACGAAACGCTCGTCGATGAAGTGGTGCCAGACCTGCTCGACCGTCTCCTCCCAGCCCTCCTGCATCTCGCCGGCGGCGTGCACGGTGACCTTCAGGTTGGTGGAGGTGCCCTCGAGGCCCACCTCTGCCAGCTCGTACGTGGCGACCATGTGTAGCGCGTGCCCCGCCAGGCCGAGGGGGCCCTCGAACCGGAGGAGGGCGCCGCGCTCTGCGGCCGTCACTACCGCGTGCCGCACTCCGTCACCCGCCTCGTTGAACAACTCGTAGAATCCGCCCCCCGGCCGCGGTTCGATGTAGAGCCGATGCGGGGTGCCCGAGAACGTGTGATCCCACCAGCCGCCGATGTCGCCTGTCAGGGCGTCGTAGGTCACGCTCGGGGAGCCGGGGACCGTGCGCTCAAAGGTGAAGGCGAAGCCCCCGGTGTCGATGGCCTCGATCGATGGGCCTTCCTCGGGTGGCCCGGCGGCAGGAAAGCCGAGGCCGAGCATGGCGGCCAGGAAGAGGCCGCCGGTGCCGCCCAGGAAGAGGTCCGCGAGCCTTGCAGGGATACGCATGTCGTCGCTCCGTGAGAAAGTGGAACCGGTACCCACAATATATAGGGTTCGACGGGATGGAGCGGAGCGGCACCTACGCAGAACGCCCGCCGGCCATGGGCCGACGGGCGCGCGCTTCGCTGGGCGGACCGTTTCGGGGAGGGTCGCCCTGCGTCAGAGTATCCTGCGTCTACAGCGTGAAGCCGACTCCAGCCATGATCTGCCAGACGCGGTTCTTCACGCTCTCGTCGCTGTCAGGGACATCGGCGAGGTTCGTTAGACCGAGCTGGTAGCGAGCGTCCAGGAGGAGCATGACCGGCCCGAGGAAGAAGTCGAGGTTGGCACCGAACACGGCGCCCCACTCGCTCTTCTTCCGGTCTACGAAACCCTCGTCGTCATCACAGTCGACAGACACACCGATGATGTCCAGGTTGCAGCCCGTCTCCATAGACAGGACCGGCCCGGCGTAGATGGCCGGCCGAAGCATGGCCAGCTTGAACTGGGCCTTCAGCAGCACCGGGATCTCGATGTAGTTGGTTCCGAGTGTGGCCTCCAGGGGACCCTCCGAGGCCTTGAATCCCTTCTGCGAGTACAGGAGCTCAGGCTGCAGGGCGAACAGGCTGCCCAGCGTGAGGTTCACGAAGGCGCCGCCGACGAAACCGGTCTTCGAATCGAGCACGTCGGGCAGGTCCACCTCGCTCACGTCCACGTTCGCGATGTTGATTCCGCCCTTCACGCCCAGGGTCGTCTGCGCATGCAACGGCGCGGCGATCAGGAGAGCCAGGGGCAGGGCCAAACGGAGGAAGGTCTTCATTTTGCAATACCTCGCTGTCTTCCCGACGTCCCCGCCCGTGGGCCTGAAACGCCGTGAGTGAATAAGTAACTGATGTGGCAGCAATGCGTTAGCCTGGGCGCGGCACCCGACGGGGTGCCGGAAAGCGCCCACGATTGCCCTGAAATGTCGCAACTCCTGTGCCACGAAGCATTTGCGCTCGTGGGGAAGGCCACGTACCGTGGCTCCTGCGCAGGACTCTCGAACGCACGAATTCCGGAGGATGAATGAGACAAGGCGGGTGGTTCGTAGTGGCGTTGGTCGGCCTGACCGCATGCGGTGGCGAACAAGGCGGCCCGCCCGCCGGCGGTGAAGAGGCTGGGGACCCCGTGTCCCGCGCGAGAGTCGTCCTGGAGCGCACGCCGGTCTTCGACGGGCACAACGACCTCCCGTGGGAGATTCGCAGGTCCGAGGACGCTCCCATGGACGTGGCCGAGTACGATCTCCGCGAGCCCGTTCCGGGCCATACGAACCTGGATCTTCTCGAGGCCGGTGGAGTCGGGGCGCAGTTCTGGTCGGTCTACATCCCGGGCGAGTACGCAGACAGCGGTTTCGCCAGGCTCCAGCTCGAGCAGATCGACCTGGCCCTTCGAATGATCGAGCGGTACCCGGAGCTCGTGCTGGCAGGTACGGCCGAGGAGGTCGAAGCGGCGATGGCTGAAGGGAGCGTCGCCTCGATGCTCGGCGTCGAAGGTGGGCACGCCATCGAGAATTCGCTGGGAGCGCTGCGTGTCTACTACGACCTGGGCGCCCGCTACATGACGCTGACGCATAACGTCACCCTCGACTGGGTGGACGCGGCGCAGGACAGCGCTCGCCACGGCGGATTGAGCGGCTTCGGCGAGGAGGTCGTGCGGGAAATGAACCGGCTCGGGATGCTGGTGGACCTGGCGCACGTCTCGCCGGCCACCATGAGCGACGCCCTGACCGTGTCGGAAGCGCCGGTGATGTTCTCGCACTCATCGGCCAGGGCGCTGACCGACGTGCCGAGAAACGTGCCGGACTCGATCCTGGCTCGCATGGCAGCCAATGGCGGGGTGGTGATGGTGACGTTCGTGCAGCCGTTCGTGAACCAGGACGCGGCCGATTACGACGACGACCTGGGAGCGACCATCCGGGCGATGCGCGAGGCGGGAACGCCGGCCGAAGAGATCCGGGCCGAGATCAGCCGGATTCGGCGAGACACCCCCCGTCCCAGTGCCAGCGTGGATGACATCGCGGATCACATCGAGCACGTCCGCGACGTGGCGGGCATCGATCACGTGGGGCTAGGGTCGGACTACGACGGAATGAACGCCCCGCCCGAGATGCCGGACGTTTCGAGCTACCCGGTCCTATTCGCCCGGCTGATCGAGAGGGGCTGGACGGACGAGGAACTGGGCAAGCTGGCGAGCGGGAACATCCTCCGGGCCCTGCGCGAGGCCGAGGCGGTCGCCGCGCGTCTGCAAGGCGAGCGGACCCCGTCGACGGTGGTGATCACGGACTTCGACTGAGCCGTCTCGCTCAGTCGGGGCGGTGCGGATTGAAGGGACGGGTGCTGACCTCACATCCCTCCACCATCAGCACGGTGGACTCCGGGATTTCTTCCCAGTACTCCGCCACGTCGTTCATGGGCTCGGACACCACGACGATGGCGTCGTCCGAGTAGCGCTCGAACATGGGGTTCAGGGCGCGAAGGGC
>CAYWLF010000015.1:0-20069 GCA_964458875.1 uncultured Gemmatimonadota bacterium | reverse complement strand
CGCAGTGGGGACGTACGAGGTACGTGCCTCGGTCTCGGGATCATCGGCGACGTTCTTGGCCGAGGCAACGGCCGCAGGTGCGCTGGCCGTCGTATCCGGCAACGGCCAGGTGGGACTGACGGGCCAGATCGCCTCACAGCCCTTGGTCGTCAAGGCTGCCGGGAGCGGCGGCGTGGGGGTTGCCGGGGTCGAGGTTACCTTCGCGGTGACCGAATCGGCGGGCTCGGGAGCGGCCGTCAATCCGGCGGTGGCCACGACCGGGGCCGACGGGGAAGCGTCCACGGTGCTGACGTTCGGAGACGCGAACGGCCCCGTGGCAGTGAGCGCGAGCGCGAACGGAACGACGATCGACCTCTCCGGCTATGCCTGTGGGGGTGACGCGAGCGCTTCCGTCCTCGACCTGCAGCCTGGCGAGGACGCCATGATCAGCGGCGCGGACCTGGCCTGCGTGCAGCTTCCCGCGCACGCGGCGGGCGCCGAATACGAGCTCGACGTGACCCCGCTTCCGCAGGCACTCGGATTCAGCGCCATGACGCTGGCCGTGGCCGGGTCCTCCCTGGCCTCGCCGGCTCCGGCCGTTGTCCCGTCGGCGGACGGCGCCGCGCGGAGCGCTTCGTTCTCCCTGTTCGGCAGCGGCTCAGATCTCACGGGTTGGCGGGCGCCTCAATACGACTGGGACATGCAGCTCCGAGAGATGGAGACGCCTCTCAGGCCGTCGATCCGTTCGAACGCGGTTCGCGGGTCGAGCTTCGGTCTGATGGCCGCGGCGCCGCTGGTGGGAGACGTCATGGACTTCGGCTTCTCCTGCGTCAGTCAGACCCAGTTCCCGAACACACCCACCGATATCACGGCGGAAGTGGTCGCGGTGAGCAACAACGCGGTGATCTTCGAGGACACGCTCTCGCGCGGAGCTTTCTCGGCGGGCGAGTACGGTGACATAGCGCTCAACTTCGACGCCGTGATCATCGGCACCGATACGCTCTATTTCGGTGCACTGGCGGATGTGCCCGGTGACATCGCGCCCGGGCAGGTGGTGATCCTGTACTCGCAGGGTGTCAACCAGATGACGGAGGACTACACGAGCGGCTTCATCGCCGGGTTCTTCTGTCCGCTCGATCTGGGCTTCGTCGGCGGCAACGACGCCAAGATGTTCTACCTGCTGGTGCCCGATCCCGATGGAGATCTTACGCCGGGCAGTGACGCCAACCTCCTGACGAAGGCCAACACCCTGCGGATCACGGACAACACCGCGGCGCACGAGCTCCAGCACCTGATCAACGCGCAGGTCGGAACGGGAGCGGCGGCGGAAATCGGGATCAACGAAGGCCTTTCGCACGTGGCCGAGGAAGTGGTGGGCCACGCGACGGGGCAGGCGGAAGGCATCACGAATTTCGCTCCGGGGAACGAGTTGGGCGCGGACGATTTCTTCCAGTCGGCGGCTGCGCTGGACGTGCTCAACAAGTACTACCTGGGCAACTGGGTGAACCTGGGCTTCTATCTCGACGCGCCCGGCGACACGGCGGCGCTCCTGAACGCCGAGGACCCGCTGGGCAGCAACACCTTCCGGATGCGGGGAGCGAACTGGAGCTTCATGCGCTACCTGCTCGACAGGTTCGGAGCCCCGGCGACCGAGTGGCAGAAGACCCGCGCTCTGATCACGGATGCGGCCACGAATTCCCGGCAGGCCGTGACCAACGTCTTCGGGGTCCCGTTCGACGAGCTGGTGGCGGATTGGGCGGCTATGCTCTCCGTGGAAGACCGGGACGACCTGGGCGGTCCCGTCCGAGCGTCGCTGGAGACCACGTCGTACCAGATGCGGGATATCTATGACGACCCGAGCATCGGGGGCATCGCGAGCCCGACGGGCAGTTGGCCGCTCATGCCGCTGGTCCGGATGCTCAACCAATCCAGCTCCGTGGACATGGAGTTGTTCACCGCCACGTCGTCGTACGTGACGCTGCGCGCGAACGCCGCGAGTGGCGGCACCGGGCTGCGCCTGATGGAGGCGGGTTCGGGGGCTGACCTCGGTGCGGCGATCATGCCGTACATGATGATCGTGCGCACGAAGTAGGAAGGCAGGCGTAGCAAGGCCGGTCGCCAGGCGCGTCGAAGCCACAGGAAGAACGGCCACTCCGGATAGCTCCGGGGTGGCCGTTTCCGCTTTCTCTTCTTGCAGGGCCGGATCGCGCGCGGCAGTTTCGCCTGCATGAACGAGTCCACCGCACGATCGCTCACGCAGGCCATGCAGGGCCTGGCCGACCGGTTCCGATCCGGCGATTCGCTGGCCCTTGCCCGCTGCATCACGCGGGTCGAGAACCAGGCCAGTGGGTTCGAGGACCTCCTGCACGAACTGCACGACGGGGTCGGACGGGCGAGGCGAACCGGGCTGACGGGTCCCCCTGGAGCTGGGAAGTCCACGCTGACCGCGAGCGTGGCCCGGCACCTGCGCGATCGAGGTGAGACCGTAGGTATCGTGGCGGTCGATCCCAGCAGCCCGTTTACGGGCGGCGCACTGCTCGGCGATCGGGTGCGCATGGACGACCTGGCCACGGAACCGGGGATCTTCATTCGCTCCATGGCCAGCCGGGGCTCGCACGGCGGCCTGGCCACGACCACCCGAGAAGCCGCGGACCTCATGGACGCGTTCGGCTTCGAGCACATTCTTCTCGAGACGGTCGGGGTCGGTCAGTCGGAGCTCGAGGTCGCGACGAACGCGGACTCCACGGTCGTCGTCCTCGTTCCCGAGTCCGGGGACGGGATCCAGGCCATGAAGGCCGGCCTGATGGAGGTGGCCGACCTGTTTGTCGTCAACAAGGCAGACCGCCCGGGCGCGGACCGGCTGAAGAAGGAAATCGAAGTGGTCCAGGCGATCCGTGCGGGGAGTCCCATGGCCGCCGCTCCGGCGCACCACGGGGTCGATCTCTCCGCGCTAGCCGGGCGCGAACCGGAGTCGTCGGTAGGGCGCGCCGCGCCCGCCGCCGATTCCGTGCCGCCGATCAAGGACTGGGAGGCCCCCGTCCTGAAGTGCACCGCCTCGGCCGGAGAGGGAGTCTCCGAGTTGGTGGACCGGCTGGACGCTCACTTCGCGTGGCTCCAGGAGACCGGCATGCTGCATGAGCAGCGGCGTCTGGCCGCGCTCGAGCACACGCGGCGGGTGTTGGAACGAGCCGTCCAGCGCCAGGCCTCCGCGGTGTGGGAGGAGTGGATCGACGGCGAGAGAGAGGGCTCGGACCCGGTCGAAGGCTCGCCGTACGAGATCGCGCGTCAACTGGTCCGCCGGCTGGGGCCACCGCCAGGGAAGTGACCTCCCCTGCCGGGCCTCGTTCAAGCGCGGGAAACTGGAACGGCCTCCCACACATGGCGTATATTCGTGCACGGCGTCCGTCGTGCGGCCGCCGGATCCCATCGAGGAAGGAATACTGATGAGTCACGTGATCGATAGCGGCGTCACCGGATCGGCCGAACTGGAGCGGGAGGTCGAGCGGAGACGGCGGGAGCTGACCGAGCTCGAGGCGAAGCTGGCGGCGTGGGAGGCGACGACGGAGGCGACCCCGTTACGAAAAGACACGGACTTCACGACAGTCTCCGGGCAGCCCGTCCGGGCCCTGTACACGCCGCTCGACACACGGGACGACGACTACCTCGGCGACGTCGGCCTGCCAGGCGAATACCCGTTCACCCGGGGTCCGTACGCGACGATGTACCGCACGCGGCTGTGGACCAAGCGGCTGTTCTCGGGCTTCGCCACCGCAGAGGAGACGAACGAGCGCTACAAGTTCCTCCTCGCACGCGGCACGACGGGGCTCTCGGTAGCCTTCGATTTCCCGACCCTGATGGGATACGATTCGGACGATACGCTCTCCGAAGGCGAAGTCGGGAAGTGCGGCGTGGCGATTGCCAGCCTGGCGGACATGGAGACCCTGTTCGACGGCATTCCGCTGGACAGGGTCTCGGTATCGATGACGATCAACGGCCCCGCGATCATGCTGTATTGCTTCCTGCTCGCGGCGGCGGAGAAGCAGGGCGTACCGTTCGAGAAGGTCACGGGGACCATTCAGAACGACATCCTGAAGGAGTACCAGGCGCAGCACGCGTGGATCTACCCGCCGAAACCGGCTCTCAAGATCATCACGGACATCTTCGAATGGTCCAGCACGCACGCGCCGAAGTTCAATACGATCTCGATTTCCGGCTACCACATTCGAGAAGCCGGAGCCACCGCGGTCGAGGAGTTGGCGTTCACCCTGAAAAACGGTTTCACCTACGTGGAGGAGGGTATAGCCCGGGGCCTCGACGTGGACGAGTTTGCCCCCCGGCTCTCGTTCTTCTGGGATGTGCACAACGATTTCTTCGAGGAGATCGCCAAGTTCCGGGCGGGGCGCCGGATCTGGGCCCGCCACATGCGTGAAGTCTACGGCGCGAAACGTCCGGAGAGCTGGCGTCTGCGCACACACGCCCAGACGGCCGGCGTCACGCTTACCGCACAGCAACCGCACAACAACATCGTCCGGATCGCCTACCAGGGCATGGCCGCGGTACTCGGGGGGACGCAGTCGCTGCACACGAACGCCATGGATGAAACGCTGGCCCTACCGACGGAGCACGCGGTGCGGATCGCTCTTCGAACCCAGCAGATTCTTGCCTTCGAGACAGGCGTTCCCAACACGATCGATCCGCTCGCCGGCTCGTACTTCGTGGAGAGCCTGACGGACGACCTCGAGAGACAGGCCGAGGAGATCTTCACAGAAATCGACGACCTGGGCGGCGTCGTGGCGGGAATCGAGGCGGGCTACTTCCAGGCCAGGATCGCCCGCTCGGCCCGTCGTTTCCAGGAGGAAGTAGAGGCCACCAGCCGACCCATCGTGGGGGTGAACTGCTTCCAGGAAGAGGACGAGCCCGACATCGAGATCCTGAAGATCGACGAGTCCGCCGGTGTGGCCCAACGCCGCCGCCTGGCCGAACTGCGGGAGACGCGTGACGGTGACGCGGCGCAGCGTTCCCTGGCCGCACTGACCGAGGCGGCCCGGGCCGACGAGAACCTGATGCCACCGATGCTGGACGCGGTTCGGTGCTACGCCACGCTGGGCGAGATCCGGCACGCGCTGGAGATCGTGTACGGCCGATTCCAGGAACCCGTGGCCTTTTGAGGCGGACTCCGGCCCGGTACCTTGAGAGCGCTGCGGCGGGCGATTGTCCGCGGCAGGCCGGCGTCTCCATCCGGAGCGAATTCGTCATGGTTGAGAGAAAGATCCGCGTGCTGGTCGCCAAGCCGGGACTGGATGGCCACGACCGCGGCGCAAAGGTGATCGCCGCCTCACTGAGGGACGCGGGGATGGAGGTGATCTACACGGGCCTGCACCAGACTCCCGAGAAGATCGCTGCAACGGCCCTTCAGGAGGACGTGGACGTGGTGGCCCTGTCGATCCTGTCCGGGGCCCACATGACGCTCTTTCCGCGGGTGCGTGACCTGCTGCGCGACAGCGGTATGGACGACGTACTCATCACGGGCGGCGGGATCATTCCCCAGGAGGACGTCGAAGCGTTGCAGGCCCTGGGCATCGGCAGGCTGTTCGGGCCGGGGACGGCTACGGGCGATGCCGCCGCGTACATCCGGGACTGGTTCCAGGAGAACCGAGAGGACGAAGACGCCTGATGGCGGCACCTTCTCGCATGCGGCTGATGGTGGACGAGGTGCACGCGCTCGAAGACCGACTGCGCGAGGGCGGTGGCGCGAAGCGGATCGAGCGTCAGCACTCGCAGGGTAAGCTCACGGCCAGGGAGAGGATCGACCTGCTGATCGATCCGGGGGGTGGCTTCCTCGAGATCGGGCTTCTGCTCGCCTACGACCAGTATGACGGGCAGGCGCCGGGGGTCGGCGTGGTCACGGGTCTGGGCGAAGTCGGTGGCCGGCCCGTGGTCGTGGTGGCCAACGACGCCACGGTGAAGGCTGGAAGCTGGTGGCCCGAGACGATTCCCAAGAAGCTGCGGGCCCAGGAAATCGCCATGCGGTGCCGCGTGCCGATCATCTACCTGGTGGACTCTGCAGGGATCAACCTCCCCTACCAGGCGGGCGTGTTCCCGGGCAAGTACGGGGCGAGCCGTCTCTTCTACTACAACTCGATCATGCGGCACTACCTCGACGTCCCACAGATCTCGGCCGTAATGGGACCGTGCATCGCGGGCGGCGCCTATCTTCCGGCGCTGTCGGACATGATCGTGATGGTGGATGGAACGAGTTTCATGGGGCTGGGCGGGCCGAACCTCGTGAAGGGGGCGACCGGCCAGGACGTGGAGGGCGAAGAACTGGGCGGTGCGTCGACGCACAATCGCATCAGCGGCGTCGCCCACTACGAGGTTCCCGACGACGAAGCGTGCATCGCCAAGATCCGTGACCTGGTGGGCGACCTGCCCCCCGCGCGCCTTCCGTCGCCGGTGGATGAGCCTCTGCCCCCCGCCCGCCCTGCCGATGAAGCCTACGATCTCATGCCCCAGGACCACCGGCAGCCGTACGAGTTGGAAGCCGTCCTCCAGACCTTCCTCGACGCCGGCCGGTTCGACGAATTCCAGGCGGGGTACGCGCCGGAGATGTTGACGGCGGTCGCCCGGTTGTGTGGCCGCCGTGTGGGCGTAATCGCCAACCGGCGTGGCATGTTCAAAGATCCGAAGGGCGGACCACCCAAGTTCGGCGGGATCATCTACGCCGACAGCGCGGAGAAGGTGGCCTACTTCATGGACATGTGCGATCGCCACGAGATCCCGCTGCTCTACGTGCAGGATGTGAGCGGCTTCATGGTGGGCACGGACGCCGAGCACTCGGGGATCATCAGGGCCGGGGCACGGATGGTCGAGGCGATGTCGGTCGCCCGCGTTCCGAAGATCGTACTCACCATTGGGCACGCCAGCGGCGCGGGCTACTACGCGATGGCGGGACAGGGATTCGACCCGGACTTCATCTTCACATGGCCGACGGGACGGATGGGCGTGATGGAGGGCGAGTCGGCGGTGCGGGCCGTGTATGGTCCGAAAATCGACAGGGCGCGCGAGCAGGGCGTACCGATCGACCCGGATACGGAGGCCGCCATGGAGGCCACCCGGGCCGAGTACGAGAGCAATCTCGACGCCCGGTACGCGGCTGCCCGCGGTTATGTGGACGCGATCATCGCCCCCGAGGAGACGCGTGACGTCCTGGACCTCGCCCTGCGTACGGCACTCGAGAACCCGGGCCCGCATATCGGGCCTTTCACCCTCCCGGACAACGCATGACGGCGGGGCGCGTGGTGCGGGTGGCGTCCGGTCAGGGGTTCTGGGGCGACTGGCAGGAAGCCCCGAAACTCCAGGTACGCGGCGGGAACATCGACTATCTGATGCTCGACTACCTGGCCGAGATCACCATGTCGATCCTACAGAAGCAGCGCGTAAAGGACCCGTCCGCGGGATACGCGCGCGACTTCGTCCCCCTCGTTCTCGATCTCGCCCCTGAACTGGTCGACGGCGGAGTTCGGGTGGTCACGAACGCGGGCGGCGTAAACCCGGCCGCCTGCCGTGATGCGCTGGTCGCCGGCCTCGCGGATGTGAACACGGCGCGTCCGCTTCGAATCGCGATCGTCACTGGCGACGACCTGATGGCCCGGCTCGGCGAACTGCTCGACGCCGGCCACGAACTGCTGAACATGGAGAGCGGCGCGCCGCTGTCCGATATTCGGGACCGGGTGTACAGCGCGAATGCCTACATCGGGATGGACCCGATCCTGGAGTCCCTGCGGCAAGGCGCCGACGTCGTCGTCACGGGGCGCTCTACGGACACGGCCCTGACCTACGGTCCGCTGGTGCATGAGTTCGGCTGGGCGCTCGACGATTGGGACCGAATCGCGGCGGGCGTGGTGGCCGGTCACATCAACGAGTGTGGAGCGCAGGCCGCCGGCGGCAACACGTTGTTCGATTGGGAGGGAGTGGACCTGGCCGTGCCCGGCTACCCGATCATCGAGGCCACGTCCGATGGCACCTTCGTGGTGACGAAACACCCGGGCCTCGGGGGCAGGGTGACGTGGGCCAGCGTGACCGAGCAGCTGGTATACGAGATGGGAGACCCCGCTGACTACATCACCCCGGATTGCGTGGCGGATTTCGGTACGGTGACGGTGTCGGACCTGGGGGGCGACCGGGTGCGGGTGAGTGGTGTCACCGGCGGCCCGCGCACGGATTTGCTCAAGGTCTCCATCGCCTACCACGACGGTTTCAAGGCCACGGGGAGCCTCACGTACGCCGGTCCGGATGCCCTCGCCAAGGCCCGCAGAGCGGACCAGGTGCTGAGGGCGAGACTGGACCGGGCGGGGCTGGAGTTCGATGAGATTCGCACCGAGTTCGTAGGAGCCGGCGCGTGTCTCGGCCTCGAGCCCGGGCCGTCGGCGGCGGATCTTCCCGAGGTGGGACTTCGGGTGGGTGTCCGCGCACCGAGTCGGGCGCCCGTCGAGTCGTTCACCCGCGAGATCGCTCCTCTCATCCTCGCCGGCCCGCCTTCGGTAACCGGGTTCGCCGGAGGGCGACCGAGGGTGCAGGAGGTGATGGCGTACTGGCCGGCCCTGATCGATCGTCGAGCCGTCGAGTCCGAGCTCCGCGTGGAGGTCACCGATGCGTGAGATCCACCCGGACCCGGAATCGGAAGCATGAAGGTACCTCTGTCGCGAATCGCGTTCGCCCGATCGGGCGACAAGGGTGACACGGCCAACGTCGGGGTCATCGCGCTGGCTCCAGTCGCCTACGAGTTCCTGGTCCGCGACGTGACCCCAGAGCGTGTGAAATCGCACTTTGCCGGGGTCTGTCGTGGGGACGTCGAGCGATTCGAGTTGCCGAATCTATCGGCCCTGAACTTCCTGCTGCACGAGTCGCTCGGCGGTGGCGGCACGGTGTCTCTCATGCTGGATGCCCAGGGGAAGACCTTCGGCGCCGGCATGCTCGGGCTGGAGGTGGATGTGCCCGAGGAGGTCGTCGCAGTGTGCGACCGGGTCGCCGCCGGAGAGATCCCGGGTCGCGCGCCCGGAGAGGAATAGCGCATGACCACGCAGGTCCGCTCCCAGATCGACGCGGGCACGGGAGTCGCTCGCCTTACGCTGAACAGGCCCGAGCGGCGCAACGCACTCAACCGGGCTCTCGTCGAAGAGCTGAAGGACTCGCTGTCCCGGGCGGAATCCGACGAGAGCGTACGAGTGATCGCCCTGGCCGGAGCCGGCCCGGACTTCTGTGCGGGGGCGGACCTTCGTGAGTTGCAGGAGGCCGTGGAGGCCGGGCCCGAAGCGAGCCTTGCCGAAGCCCAGGCGCTGGGAGACCTGTTCGTCCTCATCCGCAGACTCGAGAAGCCGGTCGTGGCCCTCGTCCATGGCCGGGCGCTGGCTGGAGGGGCGGGCCTCGCGACCGCGTGTGATCTCGTGCTCGCCAGCGACGACGCCCTATTCGGCTACCCGGAAGTACGGCTCGGCTTCGTCCCGGCCATGGTCATGGCCATCCTCCGACGTTCGGTGGGAGAGAAACGCGCCTTCGAGTTGATCGCGCTTGGAAACTCGATCGACGCGGATACCGCGCACCGGTACGGGCTCGTGAACCGCGTGTTTTCGGCCGAGTCGTTCGACCGGGAAACAGGGTCTTTCCTCGGGACGCTGGCCTCTCGCAGTGCGAGTGCGCTGGCGCTCTCGAAGCGCTTGCTCTACCAGATCGACGGGGCCAGCTTCGAGGAGGCCATTCGAGCGGGGGCGCAGGTGAACGTGAGCGCGCGCCAGACCGAGGATTGTCGCGAAGGCGTGCGGCGGTTCCTCGAGCGAGCGGGTGACTGACACAAGGTACGGAGTGCAACGGACGCGAGGGGTTCGCCTCACGTCCCGGGACAACGTCAAACTGGGGCAGGAAATCGTATGAGTGACCAAGCGGCCGAGCCCGGGACAGGCCGGAATCGCCTGTCGGCAATGGCCATGGCTATGGGCGTGGCGGGCCTCGCCGCCGCGCTGGGTGGCGTCGGCATGCTGGACATGGGCACGAGGATCGGTGTCGAGGGTGGAATCATGCTCCTGGTGGCTTCGCTCGGTCTACTGGCGGTCGCGCTCGGCGGGCGCCCGTTCGGTCCGGCGGTGGAGGGTCCGCTGGACCTGTCCGCCCGGTTGGGACTCGGCCTGTTGGGCGGCGCCCTGGCCGGCCTGTTCCACGGACTGCTCACCGAAGCAGCCGGAACCGTCGGGTTGACTCTCCTCCTCGGCGTCGGTGTCGACGTCGACCTGTCAGCCGGGCAGTACCTGTTCCGAGCCCTCTACGGGTCGGTGTGGGGGCTGGCCCTGGGCGCACTGTATCCCATGATTCCGGGTGCCGGATTCGCCGGCAAGGGAGCGATTTTCAGTCTCCTCCCGAGTTTCTACACCCTGCTCGTGGTCTATCCGGTGTTCCTGGGCCTGGGGATGCTCGGAGTCAGGCAGGGCTTCCTGACCTTCCCGCTCGTGCTGCTCGGCAACGCGATCGCGGGGCTTGTGGCTGCCTGGGTCATCTCGTGGGGCGCTGAGACGGACATAGCCCCGGTGAGTGCCCCGCTGGTCGAATGACGTCGGAAGCTAGCTACTGGCTGCGCCTCCAACTGTTCATGGCGGCGATCGGCGCCGTCACCTGGTATGCCGGCGTCTTGTTCGGCAGTGAGTTCACGTCGGGACTGGGCGTCGGCGTTCTCGCGTCGGCACTCGCCCTGAGGGTTCTTCGCGGGCGAGCCGATGCGGAGGATCACGAGGTCTCGCAGGAATGAGAGGGCGCGGCCGCGACCGCGACCGCGCCCCTCCCCAGGACCAGCCGTCACTCAGTCGTTGACGCGGCAACCGTCCATGCACCCCTGCTTCCACTCGTCGCAGGCTTCCTGGTCGAACAGGCCAAGCGTCTTCTTGCACCCGAGGTGGATCGCGTCGCAGTAGGTCATGCACCACGACTTGGCCGTCTCCGCTTGCGCCGGCGGAGCGGTGACCGATCCGAGTGCGGCGAGCGCGATGGCCGCCCTCAGGACCCCGATTCTGTTCACCATGTGCTGCTCCTTTCGCGTTCGTCTCGTGTTCACAGGGAGGCGATGTTGCAGCCCGCCAGGCAGCCGAGGATGTACCACGTGCACTTCCACGAGTCGATTCGTTCGCAGTGCTGTGCGGCCATCTCGGCACAGTAGTCCTGGCATTGCGCCGGTCCTGCTTTTGCCGCCGCCCTCGCTGGCGGGGGTACCGACAGCGTGGCGAGAGCCAGTACGAGCCACAGTCTCTTCATCAGGGATCTCCTTTCAAATGGAGTCATGGTTTGGAGGGCGCGACGTGGCGGCGTAGCGCCGCGACGTCGGAGTCCTCCAGGGGACCAGCGTGTCGCGCGACCAGCCTGCCGGCGCGATCGATGATTAGCGTCGTCGGAACGACTTCGATGCGGAAACGTGTCGCGAACCGGTCGATATCCCGGGGCACTGCCACCCGGGCCCCGGGCAGGTGCACTCCGGCGTACGCGACGGCCGCCTCAGGCCCCTCGAGCCCTATGACAGTGGTCAGCCACGTCTCAGTCGCGGCGAGACGGTTCCACGCGGGGGCCGCGCGCTCGCAGGTCGGGCATGTGGAGCGGAACACCAGGAGCAGGTTGTCGGCACCCCTCTGGATCAGCACGGAGTCGCCGGTCTCCGCATCGATGAGCGCCGGCGACTGCTTCACGCGTTCGCCAGGGTCCAGGACGGACCGGTCAGCGATCCAGGGCACCAGGTGCTCCCGGGCCAGGAAGAAGAGGGCTATGACGGCCACCAGGCCGACGACGATATCCAGCGCGAGCTCCCGAGGTTTCCGTCTCGCCATTCCGCCTCCGCTCCCGTTCGGTCCCAAGCGCGGCGGGACGTTGCCGGGAGGCGTTCATCTCCCCGTCAACTCGGCGGGTCCGGAGACCCGGACTCCGATGAGGTGTTCCGTCCGAGGGGTCCGCAGATGACGGGTCCTTGAGCGCGTCGTTCCATCGACGGTCATGTCCGATGCCACTCTGCTGCTGCCCGAACGAGACCGGGAATCGCCCGAAGACGCTCTATTGCGTCTCTACGGCCACTCCCGCTTTCGTCGACTGCAGCGCCCGATCGTCGATGCCATGCTCATGCGACGTGATGTGCTGGCCGTCCTCCCGACCGGGGCAGGGAAGTCGATCTGCTTTCAGCTGCCGGCCCTGATGACCCCGGGAGTGACCCTGGTCGTCAGCCCCCTCATATCCCTGATGCAGGACCAGGTGGACGCGCTCCGGCGTCGCGGTCTTCCCGCCTCCGAGTTGACATCGGCCACTCCAGGTGACACGCGGCGCCGGACGCTCGACTCCCTGGCAGCGGGTAATCTCCGCCTCCTCTACGTGTCGCCCGAGATGCTCGGTGGACAGCGGTTTCGAAGATTGTGGGCCGACAGGCGCCCCAACTGGCTGGTGGTGGACGAGGCCCACTGCATCAGTGAATGGGGCCACGACTTCAGGCCGGACTACCGACGCATCGGGGAGTTCGCCGCCAACCTCGGCGACCCACCGATCGCGGCGTTCACTGCGACTGCCACTCCAGCCACCCGAGCGGACACGGAGCGGTGTCTCCGCCTGCGCGAACCGCTTCGGGCGATCGCATCGGTTGACCGACCCAACATTCATTGGAGCGCAGCCCGCACCCGGTCCCGGGCGGAAGCGGTCGCTGGTGCCGGCACCACGGTTCGCCGTGTCCTGCGAGCCAGTCGGGCAGGTGCGGCGATCGTATACGTCCCCACGCGATCCGGGGCGGCACATGCAGCGGAGGCGTTGTGTCGACTCGGGGTGCGCGCAGCGTACTATCACGCCGGCATGGAGGCTGACGCCCGGCGCGCCGTGCAGGAACGGTTCCTGGGCGGCGGCATCCGCGTGGTGTGCGCCACGAGCGCGTTCGGCATGGGAATCGACCACCCGCACATCCGCCTGGTGTGCCACTGCGGCATGCCGGGTGCCCTCGAGGCCTATGTGCAGGAAGCAGGACGCGCGGGTCGGGACGGGGAGCCGGCCCACGCCAGGCTTTTCGCTACCCCGCGAGACCGCGAGATTCAGTCGACTCTGATCAGGGGAGGGGGGCGCGGGAAACCGGAGGCACGGCGTCGTTCGAAGGTCCGTCTGCAGGCGATGATGGGTTATGTTTCCACCCGCCGGTGCCGCCGGGCGTACGTCGCCCGTTACTTCGGAGAGGCGGCACCTCGCTGCTCGGGCTGCGATCGATGCGGCGCGATGGGGCAACCGTGACGGCCGATCAGGCGTCTACGTGATGTTGGGGACGGAACCGTTGGACCGCGCGAGACGAAAGAACCGGAGGAGACGATGAAGCAGCGGCGATATGAACCGTGGGCGGCCGTGATTGCGGCCGGTGTCGTGACGCTGGGGGGGGCGCGGAGCGCAGTGGCGCAGGACGTGACCTCGCTCGACGAGCCGACGACCGCGTACGGCGAGCCGTTCAGTCTGATCGGAGGCATTCGGGAGCTGGACGACGGCCGCGTGCTCGTGTCCGACGCCTTGGAAGAGAAGCTTTACGTGCTGGATGCCGAGCTCAAGGGGGCCGAGACGATTTCACGCAAAGGCCAGGGCCCCGACGAATACCGGCAGCCGGATGGCCTGTTCGCGTGGCCCGGTGACTCGACGATGATGGTCGATCTTGGAAACGGCCGGATGACGATCATCGGGTCGGACTACGGCTTCGGCCGAACGGTTCCCGTGGTGCAAACTGAGGAAATGGGACTCCAGATCATCATTCCCGAGGGCGTGGACGGCGCCGGGTACCTGTACTACGAGCCCAGGGGTGGCGGCATGATTCGCGACTCCGCCGACATCGTGCGGTGGTGGTCGGACTCGCAGGCCGAGGCTGAGCCCGTAGTTCGGATCAAGCTGAGGGACGTCACCGAGCGTACCTCCGGCGGGGCTAACGACATGCGGCAGGAGGTGAGGCCGGTCCCCCTGAGCCCCGAAGATGGCTGGTCCGTGGGACCGGACGGTTCCGTGGCAGTGGTTCGGGTCGGCGACTACCACGTGGATTGGGTGCGCCCGGACGGCTCGGTCCTGTCCGGCTCTCCGGTGCCGTTCGACCCTGTGTCGGTGAAGGAGGCAGACAAGGAGGCCTGGGCCGAGGATATTGCGGCCAACGGCATGATGATGATGGTCTCGAATGAAAACGGACAGATGAACGCCAGCATGAGGCGCGGCGGCGGCCGGACGCCGGGCGTGGATGGTTTCGAGTGGCCGGAGGTGAAGCCTCCGTTCGTGCCCCAGTCCGTGCGCGTGGATCCGGCCGGATTCGTATGGGTGGAGAGATACGTGCCGGCTGGCGACGCCCCGTTCCTGGACGTGTTTGATGGAGAGGGCAACCGGGTCGCCTCCGTGGCGATTCCGGTCCGGAGCACGCTTCGGGCTTTCGGGGACGGGACCCTGTACCTCACCAGACGGGATGACCTGGGATTCCAGTGGCTCGAGAGGTACAAGCGGCCTCCGATCTGAGGCCATGCCTGCGACGCAGTTTCCTCTCGCCGGGTGGCGGATTACCTTGAAGCGGGCGGCGTTCAGCGGACGTCGCCCGCGTTTTTCTGCAGCTCCGGCTGCGGCTCGTGGCCGCCGGCCGACTCGGAACGGAAGGTACCTGGATGACCACCTTTGACCTCTATCTCGAAGACCATCACCTGATGCTGAGGGACATGGTCCGCGAGTTTGCGGAAGCGGAAATCGCCCCGGTCGCGGCCGAGCTTGACGACCGAGAGGAATTCCCCTGGGAGAACACGGCCAAGATGGCCGAATTGGGTCTGTTTGGTATTCCCTGGCCCGAAGAGTACGGTGGGGCCGGAATGGACCTGATGGCGTCGGTGATCGTGTCCGAAGAATTGGCCCGCGTCGATGCCAGCCACTCGATCGCCGTGGGCGCCCACACGTCGCTGTGCGGCACGCCGATCTACCGGTGGGGAACGGACGCGCAGAAGGCCAGGTACCTGACTCCCCTGGCCAGCGGGCAGGTGATCGGCGGATTCGGCCTCACCGAGCCAGGCTCCGGGTCCGACGCGAGTGGCATGCTCACCACCGCCGTCCGCCAGGGTGACCGATACGTGCTCAATGGCCAGAAAACCTGGATCACGCATGGGGGCGTGGGCGAGGTCTTCGTGGTGGCTGCCGTCACCAGTCCGGGGCAGGGCAACAAGGGCGTGAGCGCCTTCATCATGTCCAAGGAGACCTGCGACCTGGAGCGGGCGCTCGAGGTCGGCTTCGGGCACAGTCCGGACCTCGAGCCGATGCCGGGATTCTCGGCCGGCGACAAGCTGCGAAAGTTGGGTTGGAACGCGTCTGACACCCGGGAGTTGATCCTGGAAGACGTCGAAGTGCCGGCGGAAAACCTCCTCGGCGAGGAGAACGACGGCTTCCGCGTGTTCCTGGATACTCTGGACGGGGGCCGGGTAGGGATCGCCGCGCACGCCGTGGGCCTGGCCCAGGGGGCTCTCGAGCAGGCCCTTCGCTATACCAACGAGCGCGAGCAATTCGGAAAGAAGATCAACCGTTTCCAGGGCATACAGTTCAAGCTCGCGGACATGGCGACTCGGATTCACGCCGCACGACTCATGACCTACCACGCGGCCCGCCTGCGGCAGGAGGGCCGGCCGCACAAGCGCGAGGCCTCCATGGCCAAGCTCTTCGCGTCCGAGGCGGCCATGGACGCAACGATCGACGCCGTCCAGCTGCATGGCGGATATGGCTATTCCCGCGAGTATCCGGTCGAGCGGATGATGAGGGATGCCAAGATCCTGGAGATCGGCGAGGGGACCAGCGAGATCCAGCGAATGGTCATCGCCCGGGAGTTGCTGAACGACCTGTCCTGAGGGGCCACATCGGTGGCCCGCTGGCCGCTTCGGCCCTACATTGGGTGCCGGACCCGGGGCCGTGCGCACCAGATCGCGGCCCCGTTTCCTTTATGGCACATGGATATACGAGTGCATCGTCGCCGGCCCCCCGGGGGTGACCGGATGGCGTTGCGCTGGACTTGAGCCGCTCGCGCTGCAGCGCCGGCGGCTGCGCCCCTTTTTCCGGGGCAGACGGGATAAGCGGAAACATGCGACGTGAGATCGTGATCAACGCCCTGGGCAGCGAGTCCAGGGTGGCCATCATCGAGGACGGAAGCCTCGTCGAGCTCATGAACGAGCAATCGGACGAGGACCGCATCGTCGGTGATCTCTACCTCGGCAAAGTCGAGGCAGTCCTTCCAGGCATTCAAGCCGCCTTCGTCGATATCGGCACGGAGAAATCGGCCTTCCTTCACGTCTCGGACGTCTCGGAGGTCGAGGAAGACGACGACGACAATGGCGGTGGCAACGGCGGCCGGAACGGAAACCGGCGAAACCGGAAATTCCCTCCGATCCAGGACGTGATCGAGCGAGGCCAGGATCTCCTGGTGCAGGTCACCAAGGAGTCGATCGGCACCAAGGGGCCGCGCGTCACGACCCAGGTGTCGCTGCCGGGCCGCTTCATCGTCTACATGCCCGATTCGAAACACGTCGGCGTTAGCCGCAAGATCGACGATCGCGAGGAGCGCACGCGCCTCCGGAAGATGGCCCGCGAGGCCATCGGGCGGGATCAGGGCGGCATCATCATCCGGACCGTGGGCGAGGAACTGAACCAGAAGACGCTGGTGGCGGAGTTCAAGTCGCTGCGAAAGACGTGGGAAAAAGTGCAGCGGCGGGTCGAGTCCGCGAAGGCCCCGGCATCGGTACACCGTGGAGCGACGCTCACGTCGGGCATCATTCGGGACCTGTTCAGCGAGAAGGTCGATTCACTGACGGTCGATTCGGAGGAGCTGGAGCAGGAGGTCAAGTCCTACCTGGGGCAGGTGAGTCCCGAGCTACTGGATCGAGTCAAGCTCTACCGCGGGGATGTTCCGATCTTCGACGAATTCGGGGTCGAGGAAGACATCCGGGCCGCTTTCCGTCGACGGGTGGACCTGAAGTCCGGCGGCTACATCGTCATCGAGCACACCGAGGCGCTGGTATCGGTGGACGTGAACACGGGCCGCTACACCGGCAAGAAGGACCCCGCGAAGACCATCTTGAAGACGAATATCGAGGCTGCTGCCGAAATCACGCGGCAACTGCGGCTGCGCGACGTCGGTGGCATCATCGTCTGCGACTTCATCGACATGGATGAACTGGAGAACCGGGAGCGCGTGCAGCACGAGATGCGCAGCCACCTGGGGCGCGATCGAGCTCGCACGAAGATGTTCACCATCTCCGAACTCGGACTCCTCGAGATGAGCCGGCAGAGAGTGCGGCCGAGCCTCGTCCAGACGGCGACCCGACCCTGCCCGAGCTGTGGAGGAACGGGCCGCGTTCTCGCTCCCGACACGGTGGTGCGGCGCCTCGAGCGCGCGATCCGCCGGGCTCGGTCGGCGGGAGAGAAGAGGGACCTCACCTTGCGGGTTCACCCGGAGGTGGCTCTCTATCTCCTGGAAGAGGAACCCCGCCTCCTGAAACGGATCTCGGCCGAGCTTCACCTCGAGCTCGACATACGGGACGACCCGCTGATGGGACACGACGAGTACAAGCTTCTCGCGGGCCCTGCCGACACGGACGTGACCGGCAAATACGCGGTGGCCTGAGCGACCCAATCGAGATTGACGCACGGATCTATTGCGCCTATTATTAGGGGCTACAGACCAAAAAACCGGATACAGGTGAAGAAGGCAGATGTACGCGATATTCGAGGCCAAGGGAAAACAGTGGCGAGCCGAGCTCGATGCCACGCTCAGGATGCCTACGCTGGACGCCGAGCCCGGCGACCGCGTGACGTTCGACCACGTGCTCCTCGCGGAGCGCGATGACAAGATCATCGTGGGACAGCCGTCCCTCGATGGCGCAGCCGTGGCTGCCGAAGTCATCCGGCACGGGCGAGACGACAAGATCATCGTCTACAAGATGAAGAAGCGGAAGGGCTACCGCCGCAAGCAGGGCCATCGCCAGGGCTTCACGGAAGTGCGTGTCCTGGACATCGACTTCGGCAAGGGCAAGTCAGTGGCGCCGAAGGCCGAGGCCGACAAGCCGACCGCGAAGAAGCCGGCGGCGAAGAAAGCGGCTCCCAAGAAGGCCGCTCCCAAGAAGGCCGCTCCTGTCGAGGCCGCGGTCGTTGAGACGCCGGTGGTGGAGGAGTTCGACATTACGGATTCTGCCCGCGCGCTTGCGGAAGAGGCCGGAATCGACCTCGCAACCATCGAGGGCACCGGCAAGGAAGGCCGGATCTTGAAGAGCGACGTTCAGAAAGCCATCAAGAATCGTGATGAGGCGTAGTCATGGCGCATAAAAAGGGTGTCGGTTCCAGTCGAAACGGACGCGACAGCAACCCGCAGTACCTGGGTGTGAAGAAGTACGGCGGCGAGCGGGTGCGGGCCGGCCATATCATCGTCAGGCAGCGCGGTACCCGGATCCACCCGGGCCGCAACGTCGGCCGGGGTAACGACGACACGCTGTTCGCGCTGTCGGACGGACTGGTTCAGTTCGCCGACCAGCGGGGCGGCCGGAAGATCGTGAGCATCGTCCAGGGCTGATCATTGCGGGCGGGGCCCCCAACCGGCAGTTCGGCGAGCGCAGAAGTGACGGCCCCGACCTTACGAAGTCAGGGCCGTTTGTTCTTCCGGATGTAACGACGGCCTGCTAGCGGCCCGTGAACTCGGGTTCGCGTTTCTCCAGGAAGGCGCCGACGCCCTCATCCTTGTCCGCTGTCGAGAACAGCAGTCCGAACCAGGCGCGCTCGAATTTGAGGCCTTCGTCCAGCGGCATTCGGCGGGCCGCGAGAATGCTCTCCTTGGCGGCCTGCAGCGCTATCGGCGACTTGGACGCGATCGTGCGGGCGATCTCGAGCGCCTTCACCCGCAGCTCGTCCGCCGGGAACACTGAGTCCACCAGTCCGATGTCCAGCGCTTCCGCCGAGTCGATCAGCACGCCGGACATGATCAGCAACGCAGCCCGACCTTCGCCGACGAGGCGAGGCAGGCGCTGCGTGCCGCCACCGCCCGGGATGATCCCCAGGTTCACCTCCGGCTGCCCGAGCTTGGCGCGATCCGACGCCAGCCGGATATCACAGGCCATCGAGAGCTCGCAGCCCCCTCCGAGGCAGTATCCGTTGATCATCGCGATGATCGGCTTCGGAAAGTCCTCCATCAGAGAGTAGATGTCGCTCTCCTGCATCGATCGGTACTGCTCCACCGCGCCGGCGTCTTTGAACTCGGCAATGTCGGCGCCCGCGATGAAGGCTCGGTCTCCGGCTCCGGTGATCACGACGACACGCACGTCATCATCATGTCGCAGAGCCTCGAGCGCGGCGAAGAGAGACTCCCGCACTTGTTTGTTGAGCGCGTTCATCTTGTCCGGCCGGTTCACGGTGAGCAGGCCGACCCGTCCCTCCAGCTTCTCGAGCAGCAAGACCTCGCTCATGTCACCCCCCTCTGTATTACCACGGGTAGAATCCCTGTCCGGTCTTTCGTCCGAGCTTTCCTTCTTCCACCAATCGTTCCAGCAGCGCCGGCGGCCGGAACCGCTCCCCGAGTTCGGCGTGCAGGTAGCGGGCGATCCGCAGCCGAACGTCGAGCCCGACCAGGTCAGTCAGGCGAAGCGGCCCCATCGGGTGCCGGTAGCCGAGCTCCATCGCGCGGTCGATATCGTGCGCCGAGGCGACGCCGGACTCGAGCATCCGTATCGCCTCGAGCCCTATGGCCACACCGAGACGCGACGAGGCGAAGCCCGGTGAGTCGTTGACGACGATGGGCTCCTTGTCGAGCGACTCGACGAAACTCCGGGCTCGCTCGACGACTCGCTCCGCGGTTCGGTCGCCCCGCACGACCTCCACCAGCGACATGATGTGGACCGGGTTGAAGAAATGAAGACCCACCAGTCGCTCGGGTCCAGGTACTGCATCCCCGATCCGGCTGATCGACAGCGACGAAGTATTCGAGCCGAGAATCGCGTCCGGGCCGACATGCGCGGCGAACTCCGACAGCACTCGGCGTTTGAGATCCAGGTCCTCCGGAACGGCCTCGATGACGA
>CAYWLF010000014.1:0-20873 GCA_964458875.1 uncultured Gemmatimonadota bacterium | reverse complement strand
CGAACCTGGATTACCGGCTCCAAAGGCCGGGGTCTTGCCATTAGACGAAGGGCCATCGTCCTCAGCGGCGGATCGTCGAACCGCGAGCTGGAGGCGCTCCGATAATCGACCCGGCCCGGCGGAGCGTCAACCCGGAGGCTTCCTCCTAGGCGAGCGTCCGCGTCCGTATCATCGACAGACCCGGAACGCCGTGGAACGCCTGCTCGGCCTGAGCGAGAGATGACTCGTCCGGGAACACCCCTGCCACGCACGACCCGCTGCCGCACAGAAGGGCGATGTCCGCCCCGCGATCCGCCAGCGAGTCGCGTATCTCGGCGAGGTCGGGGTGGCGACGAAACACGGGCGCCGCGAGGTCGTTGATCGCCAGGCTGTCGAGCACCGATTGTCGGACCAGGTCGGCGGGACGTGGATGCACCCCGGGCCCGGGCGGAGACACCAGGCCGGCCTCGCGATCCGCTGCCAGCCAGCCGTAGGCGTGGCCCGCGGCTATGGGGTAGTCGGGAACGACGATGAGGACGGGCCGGGATGGCGGGGCTTCGAGTGGAAGCAGCCGCCGACCCCGCTCCCAGGCCAGGGCCATCGGCGCTTCGCACAGACCGAAGGGCACGTCGCTTCCCAGTTCACCGGCCAGCTGTAGAAGGGTCCGGTCGTCCAGCGAACCGCCCCACAGCCCGTTGAGGCCCCCGAGCACAGCGGCCGCGTCCGCACTGCCACCTCCGAGTCCAGCCCCCGCCGGAATCTTCTTCTCGAGACGGATGATCGCCCCGGCCTCGGGCGCCACCTCCTCCTGAAGAGCCTCGGCCGCCTGCCAGCAGAGATTGCTCGCGTCTCCCGGAACGCTCGAATCTCCCGTCACTGCGAGTTGGATCCCCGGTTCGGCGGTCGTCTCAAGTGCGATTCGATCCGCCAGCTCGAGACGCAGCATAATCGTCTCGATCGAATGGAATCCGCTCTCTTCCCGCGCCAGGACACGCAGGGACACGTTCAGCTTGGCGTGCGCGAGAAGCGTCGGTCGGACGCCCCCCACAACCGAATCAGTCGTCATCCACGGCCGCCTCGACGATCTGCTCGGAGTGGCCCATCTCAGACCACGAAAGGCCGAAGTAGCGGATGTACCAAAGGCCGAGAATCGTCACCGGGATGAACGTGAGGACGTGGTAGCTCGTAGCGAAGCTCACCATGTCGGTAGCAGGCACGTCATACACACCGAGCCCCAGGCGGGTCGCGGCTTCGAACACACCGAAGAACCCGGGACTCGAGGGCGCCGCGACGGCGAAGGCGATCACGCTCTGCAGGAAGATGGCGCCGATGAAGCCGGGCGCGGTGATGCCGAACGCGAGCAGTCCAAGCCAGATGGACGCCGACAGGTTGAGCCATACGACGATGGACCACGCGAGAGCCTGGACAAACGTGGCCGTATCGTGAAGCGCTCCCAACCCTTCCAGGAAACCCGCAACCACGCGGCTCGCTCGCATGCGGAGCCTGGAGTTCACCAGGCGACCGAGTGTTCGCTCGAACAGCCGGATGGAGCGATCGGGATGACGCGCAGCCAACCACAGCAGGAAGAACGCCAATACGAAGACGATCGCACCGACGTTGGCCGTACGGCGTACGAGCACGGCCGTCGATCCCTCGCCCAGGGGAAAGCCCGGAAGCGAGATCGTGGTGAACAGGAAGAACGCGAGAACCAGGCCGTCGAAGATGCGCTCCGCCACCAGCGACGCGACGGACGCTCCTATGTTTACTGCCTCGGTACGCGAGAGTGCATACGCGCGGGCAAACTCGCCGAGACGCGCCGGGAGCAGGTTGTTGACCGCGAAGCCGATGCACGTGGCTCCGAACCGCGAATTGAAGGCCGTGTCCGGGTAGGCAGGGCGAAGCAATACCCGCCACCGGAGGGCACGCAGGACGAAGCTGAACGTCGCCGCCACCACTGCGCCGGTGAGGAGCCAGGGATCCGCCTCACGAACCCTCTCCCAGACCTCCGCCACCGAGACGTCCCTCAAAACCCACCACAGCAGGAGAACCGTGAGTGCCAGACCGATGACCGATTTCACCGTATGACCGCGCACCGGGTCAGGCTCCCGCGGCCCGTAACATGAGTTCCTTCATCTCTCGCACGGCCCTCTCGATCCCCACGAACACCGAGCGACTGACGACCGAGTGCCCGATGTTCAGTTCCTCGCAAGCGGCGATTGAGGCGACCGGCGTCACGTTCTCGTAGGTCAACCCGTGACCGGCGTGTACGGCCAGGCCCAACTCACGGCCCAACTCGGTGGCCGCTGTGAGCCGCTTGAGCTGTTCGAGACGACCCCGATCATCACGCGCGTTGGCGTATTCCCCCGTGTGAAGTTCGATGGCCGTCGGACCAAGATCCGCCGATCGCCGCACGAACTCGGGATCCGGGTCGATGAACAACGAAGTGCGGATCCCGGCGGCATGCAACCGCTCCAGCGCGCCCTGGATGTGGCCGGCTGCAGTTCCCGTCACATCCAGCCCGCCTTCCGTGGTAACCTCCTGCCGCTTCTCCGGCACGAGCGTCGCCTGGTGCGGCCGCCATTCCTCCGCGAGCTCCAGGATCCCCTCCGTGACCGCCAGTTCCAGGTTGATCGGCGTCCGGGCGGTGCGCATCAGGAGATCTACGTCCCGGTCCTGGATGTGCCTTCTGTCCTCACGAAGGTGCACGGTGATTCCGTCAGCGCCACCCAGCTCAGCAAGCACCGCAGCACGAACCGGATCCGGCTCGTCCGCCCGTCGCGCCTGCCGCACCGTAGCCACATGATCGATGTTGATATAGAGCCGCATGGAACACTCACCTCAGCAGGTCGCAAGAGAACCCGGTCCCGTCGCGATACGATACTGCGGGCAGATGTGCCGGTCGAGAGCGCCGCTCACTCCGATTCGAGATGCCGGACGGTCACGCCCGGTTTTCCCTGCCAGCGGCCCAGTATGGCCAAAGGCACCCTGGCCCGGAGGACCACTAGCATGTCCTGGTCGTTCCGCTCGATGACCTCTGCGCCCTGGTAGGCTTCGGCGAGCATCTTGCCGTCGGTCACGGGGATCTCGACCAGTACCATGGGCCTGAGTTGCCTCAATCTGCTGAGGATCTCCCGCTTCAGGGGCTCCAGGCCGTCTGCTTCAACCACAGACGTGAACGCGTTTTCCGGCCACTCCACACCAACCCGCCCTCGGAGAGATTCCTCCTCCGCGTGGGTAAGCTGGTCCGTCTTGTTGAACACCATCAACGTGCCCGCATCCGGGATCTCGAGGTCCACCAGCACCTCCTGTACTGCCTCGACCTGGTGATCCCAGCCAACGGCAGAGGCGTCCACGACGTGCACGAGCAGATCCGCCTCTCGAGCTTCTTCGAGCGTCGCCCTGAACGAGGCCACCAGGTGGTGCGGCAACTTCCGAATGAAGCCTACGGTGTCGGTCACCAGCGCCCGGTAGCCGGCCTCCAGATCCACGGCCCGTGTCGCCGAGTCCAGGGTTGCGAACAGCCGGTCTTCCACGAACAGGTCCGCCCCCGAGAGCGCCTTGAGAATCGAAGATTTCCCGGCATTCGTGTAGCCGACGAGTGCGACACGAAACTCGCTGCTCCGCCCGCTACGGCGCGTGTCCCGGGAGCGTGCAATATGCTCGAGTTCCTGCCTCAGGCGCGTGATTCGACGGTCCATCATCCGTCGATCCGTCTCCAGCTGCGTCTCACCCGGGCCTCGCATGCCGATCCCGCCCTGAATTCGCGACAGGTGGGTCCACATTCGCTTCAGGCGCGACCGCATGTACTGCAACTGGGCCAGCTCGACCTGGAGGTGCGCCTCCGCCGTTCGGGCGCGGAGGGCGAAGATGTCCAGGATCAGCTCGGTTCGATCCATCACTCGCCGTCCGAGCGCCTTCTCGAGCGCCGACCCCTGGGCGGGGCTCAGGTTCTCGTCGAAGATCACGAGGCTCGCGTCGGTCTGGTCGGCCAGCAGACGCAGTTGCTCGGCCTTTCCACGCCCGATGTAGAGCGCGGGGTTGGGCGAATCGAGCCTTTGGATCAGGGTCCCGACAACCTCGGCACCGGCCGTGTCGGCCAGGCGCTCGAGTTCCTCCAGGTGCTCGTCGACCAGCGCCTCGGTTTCAGAGGCGAGCGGGGCCCCGACGAGGACCGCCCGCTCCACCGGATGCTGGATCTCGATCAAGTCAGCCGTTGGTGCCTCCCGGATCCTGCTCGCCTGGCGAACCGGCGGCTGCGCGCAGCGCGCGCGCCCGCGCTAGTCTACCGGCAAGATCGGGCTCCACACCCGTCTTTCCCGGCTCGTAGAAGCGATGGCCGCTGAGTGACTCGGGTAGGTAGGTCTGTGGAGCGACTCCCTCCTCCCACTCGGGATCGTATCGGTACCCAGCCCCGTAGCCCAGATCCTGCATCAATCGGGTCGGCGCGTTTCGGATGTGTAGCGGTACGGCCTCAGCCGGGGTCTCACGTGCGGCCCGCATCGCGGCTCCGAATCCGCGGTACAGACGATTCGACTTGGGCGCGGCTGCCAGATACGTGCAGGCCTCGGCCAACGCGAGATCACCTTCCGGCGAACCGAGAAAGTGAAACGCGTCGCGAGCCGCCACCGCTACCTGGAGCGCGGCGGGATCCGCAAGGCCTATGTCCTCTACCGCCATGCGCACCAGGCGGCGCGCGATGTACATGGGATCCTCACCACCGTCGAGCATGCGAGCCAGCCAGTAGAGCGCGCCGTCCGCGTCCGAGCCACGCACCGCCTTGTGGAGAGCTGAGATCAGGTTGTAGTGCTCCTCGCCCGACTTGTCGTACCGGGCGAACCGGCGCTGCAACGCGGACTCGATGTGGTGGAGGGCGATCGTCTCTCCATCCTCGACCAGGTGTGACGCCGTCTCCAGGGCGTTGAGCGCGCGGCGGGCATCACCGTCTGCGGACTGCGCCAGCCGGGCGAGCGCTTCTTCCTCGATCTGGAGCGCCCGTTCTCCGAGGCCCCTCTCCCGATCCTCCAGCGCGCGTCGAGACAAGTCCGCGACCGTGTCGGAGCCCAGCGGCTCGAGCACGAACACCCGGGTTCGGCTGAGGAGGGGTCCGACGACCTCGAAGCTCGGATTCTCAGTCGTAGCGCCTATGAGGGTGATCGTCCCCGCCTCGACGTGAGGTAGAAAGGCGTCCTGCTGCGACTTGTTGAACCGGTGGATTTCGTCTACGAACAGGATGGTGTCCTGCTCCGTGGCCTGGCGGCGCTCCGCCGCCTGCTCGATGAGCTCGCGAACGCGCCCGATCCCCTCTGTGACGGCGGAAAATGGCTCGAACCATGCGCCGGTGCGACGTGCGATGATGCCGGCCAGGGTGGTCTTCCCGCACCCCGGGGGGCCCCACAGGATCAGACTAGGAACCCTGTCCCGTTCGATCAACTCTCGCAGAGCGGCCCCCTCGCCCACCAGCGCGGGTTGCCCCAGGAACTCTCCGATCGCCCGCGGGCGCATACGGGCAGCCAGGGGAGCTCCGCTCCGGGCCGCGAGGGTGTCGCGGGCGGACCTTCCCGCGTCGGGGCCGAACAGATCCAGCTCCCTTCTCATTCCTCCATGCCGCCTTCCTGGCTGTCGAGACCCCCCAACTCGATAAGCTCCCGGACGCTTTCGAGCAGTACATCGCGGTCGTTGCGCTCCGGCGACTCGATCACCTGGGCGAGAAGCTCATCCAGCATCAATCCAACCAGGGGTCCTTTAGGGAGCCCCATGGCAAGCAGATCCGTACCGTCCACCGCCAGCTGCGCGACCGAAACGGGTGCGTGCTCCACGATCTCCTCGTGGACGCGCCGCCACGTGTAGGCCAGCGCCCGCTGGTTGTCCACTGACCCGGTGGCCCGGGCAGCCGCGAAGTGAAGCCGAAACAAGTCTCGCGAATGCTCGGCTCCCACGGTGTGTAACCACTCGCGAATACTGGCGGATCCGTCCGCCGGGTGGACCAGCGGCCTGTAGTGCAATGCCAGATGGGCGCCACGCCGGATCTCGAGGTTCGAGAACTTCAGCCGCCGCAGCAGGGCTTCGACTCTGTCCGATCTATCAGCCGGTCCCTCCTCGTCTCCACCGGCGCCGAGAAACAGCCGCACGACGCGAAGGAATCTCCGATGCACAGGCAGTGTGTCGATCGCCCCAAGCGCCTCTTGCCAACCGGGCTCGGCGGCCCCCGGAGTGATTTCCGGGTACCACTCGTCCAGAGCGCCGTACTCGGCGTACATCTGGAGCGACCGGGAGGGGCCGTCGGCAGCCAGCACCTTCAACAGCTCCTCGCGCACTCGCTCAGCCGAGAGACGGCCCAGATGGGCCGCCGCCGACCGAAGCGCCGACAGGGTTTCACCCTCGATGGTCAGGTCGTAGACCCCAGCAAAGCGGAAGGCACGCAACACACGCAGGTAGTCCTCGGCAAACCGACCGGCGGGCTCGCCGACGGCACGCAGCACCCGGGCCCGCAGGTCTTCGATACCCCGGTAGGGGTCCCGCAACTCACCGGTAGCTGGTCGCCACGCGATGGAGTTGATCGTGAAGTCGCGGCGCGCCAGGTCATCCTCGATATCCGTCGCGAACTCCACCACCGCGTGGCGGCCATCCGTTTCGACGTCCAGGCGAAACGTGGTCACCTCGTACATCGCGTCGTCGTCCCCGAGAACACCGACCGTTCCATGCTCCATTCCGAGTGGCACCGTTCTCGGAAACAACTGGCGCACTTCTTCGGGGCGCGCTTCGGTGGCGAGGTCCCAGTCCGCCCTGGGCAGCCCGAGGACGGCATCGCGAATGGCACCACCTACTGCCCACGCCTGGCACCCGGTGCTTTCCAGCCGCTCGGCGATCCAGAGCAGTGCGGCAGGCGGGCTGAAGACCGGCCGGTCGCTCAATCGTCCTCCCGCTCCTGCGTGAACCACTCATCGACCAGGTCAGCCACCGCATGTTCGATCGCCAGCTGCAGCTCCTGGACGGGCGCCGAGCCGTCCGCGGGCACCCTGATCGCCAGGTCTACCAGGGGCGCCAATCGCCCGCCGCTCCGGTCGAGCAGGGCCACCGTCTGCACACCCATCTCCGCGGCGACGGCGGCGGCCTCGAGGAGGTTGGGAGAATTCCCGCTGGTCGAATGAAGCACCAGGAGGTCTCCCGGGCGCGCGTGGGCTTCCACGAGACGGGCGAACACCCGCTCGTATCCAAAGTCGTTCGCCGCTGCGCTCATGGTGGAGGTACTCGTCGTCAGGGCGATTGCTGGGAGCGCTCGCCGCTCCCGCCTGAGGCGGACCACGTACTCGGTGGCGATGTGTTCCGCCGCAGCCGCGCTCCCGCCGTTGCCGGCGTACAGCAGCTTTCCCCCACCCTCGAGTGTCTCGCGAACCATCTCAGCGTACCGCGCCGCCTGTTCGCCGACGAGCTCCGCCGCCGATTCGGCGTTCCTGGCCAGATCCTGAAGATGACGCCGGATGGCGTCCGCCGAATCCACGCTCACATCAACCTCCGGTAAACACGCGTCGTAGTCTGTCCATCCAACCGGAACGGGGCTCGCACGGGGGCACCGCTGTCAGCCGTTCTCCAGCGAGCACCGCTGCCGGGTTCACCGCCGTCAGCAGAGTAGCCTGCTCCTCGCAATCCGATTCGGCCAGGTAGTCCCACGCCTGGCGGACCGTCGCCGCCCGGTGGGGTCGGGCATGATTGTCCGAGGCGATCAGGTCCACCGAACTATCGGAGAGCATGCGGCGAGCCACCCGCTGCGCCTCACCACCATGTTCGCCCCACAGGCTCCCCGCGTTGATGCACATCAGGGCGCCCATCTCCCGCCACCTGGCTATCCAGCCGTACGCTCGCTCGACGCCTGAATAGCGCTCGGGATGCGCGAGGGCCGGTACCCAGCCAGCTTCCAGCACGATCTCGAGCATCCGGTCCGGGTAGGCCGGCATCGCGAGCATCGGAAACTCCACGAGCAATCGACCTCCGTCGCCCAATCCGATGCTACGGTCGCTCAAATCGGAGTCAGGGTCGTCGAGTCTGAACTCGAAAGACAGGCCGAGATCGATGCCCGGACAGGCCCGTGAGGCCACCGCGGACAACTCGGCGAACGCCGTATCGATATCGTCCCGCCATTGTCCGTGCGCCGCGCTCGCCGCCAGGTGCGGCGTGGTCACGACGGTCCGGATGTTCTGGCGATCGTACTCCGTAAGCTGGGCGATCGCTTCGTCCACGTCCCTCGCCCCGTCATCGACGCCCGGCACGAAGTGACAGTGTAGGTCCACGAGCGGCGGTATGGTCAAGAAGCCTCCGCCGGCCGCGAGCGTTGCTTCGTCTGCGCTTCCCGCGCCAATCGCAGACCCAGCGCGCCGTCCAGGCCCACCCACTCGGCTAACTCCGCGGTCCGGCCGGAATCGGCCGCCGCTTCGAAGGCGTAGGTCAGTGCGGCATCCGCAGCGAGCAGTCGGAGCGCCTCGCCTCTTTCCCCCGCCCCATCGGCCACTCGCTCCAGGCCCGCAAGAGCGGCCGTTGCCAGGGCAGTTACCGGATCCGACAGATCCAAATCCGGCGTGGTATCGATGAGTCTCAGGATGTCGGCAGCCAACTCAGGTGGAGCGTCCGACATCCGCGATTGGAGCCATCTCCGCGTCGGATTCTCGGTCATGAACTCTCCGCGGCAGCGACGATATCCAGCGCCAGCTGAACCGCTGCAGCGATTGCGTCGTCGATTCTGGAGACGTCGCCGACTCCTCCGCGCGCCAGGTGTGGCCGGCCACCGCCGCCCGAACCCGTGGTTCTACTGGCTGCGCTCACCAGGTCGCCCGCCTTCAGGCCGCGACCGATCCAATCACCCGTGACCACCGCGACGAACGCGCCCTTCTCGTCGTCGCCGGCGCGCACGTGGACGATCGCCGCTCCCGAGTCGATCCTCTCGAGCAAAAGGTCGCCGAATGCTCCCACGTCGGACCCGGCCGCCAAATCAACCGATCCACTTGCCAATGTCGATCCACCGGCGAGGACATCCGCTCCGTCCACCACGGCTCCAACGATGTCGGCCGCGTCCTTTCCGTGCTGCTCCTCGAGGCGCGACTCGAGAACCGCCTTCTCGTCGAGAAGACCTTCGAGACGCCGGGGCAACTCGGTCGGCGGGACCCTCAACAGATCGGCGAGACCGCTCACCAGAGCTTCTGTTTCCCGGACCTTGTCGTACGCTCGCGGTCCCGTCACCGCCTCGATTCGACGAATGCCCGCCGCCACTCCCGTTTCCGAGGTGATCCTGAAGAGCCCGATCTGCCCCGTGCTCCGCACGTGGCAGCCTCCGCACAGCTCCAGGCTGACGCCCGGTACGTCTACCACCCTGACCCGATCGCCGTACTTCTCGCCAAACAGGGCCATGGCGCCGGAATCCAGCGCTTCCCGGTAGTCACGTTCGCCGATTTCGAGTGGGACGTTGTCCCACACGGCACGATTCACGGCTTCCTCGATGGCCTGCTTTTCGGACGCGCTCAGGGGACCGGTATGGCTGAAATCGAATCGCAAGCGATCGGGAGCCACCAGCGAACCGGCCTGCTGAACGTGGTCCCCGAGCTCCACCCGCAAAGCCGCGTGCAGAAGGTGCGTCGCGGTGTGATTCCGCTCCGTGTTACGCCGAGCGGGCTCGTCGAGTGCCGCCACGACTGTATCGGGACTGGCGTCTCCCGTACCCTCCACGACTGGACCAACGACCACCGCCTGACCGCGATCGTTCGTCACCACGGAATCCACGACCATCTTCCAACCGTCCTGACTCACGGTCCCGTGATCACTCACCTGGCCACCGGCCTCCGAGTAGAACGGATTGCTCTCCAGGACCAGCGCGTGTGCCTCCCCCAGCGGCTCACTGGCCAGCACGCCCGTCTCGACCCGCGTTTGATCGTAGCCCACGAACGTCTGTGGTCTGTCCGCTGCGACGGTTCTCGCGGCTGCCACCAGTTCTTCGCTCAACTCGTCGGCCGCCCCACCCGCGAGCCGGTCCTGGCGGGATCGCTGGCGCTGTTCATCGAGAGCGCTCTCGAACCCGCCGACATCTACCTCGTATCCGCGCTCGGCCGCCATCAACTGCGTCAGATCCAGGGGAAACCCATACGTGTCGTAGAGGCGGAAGACCTCGGCGCCCGGAATCGTGCCCCGGCCCGCTGGCGGAGCCAACTCGTCGAATCGGCCCATGCCGGCGTCGATGGTGGCCAGGAATCGCTCTTCTTCGGACCGAGTCGTGCGAACGAGGTGATCCCGCCGGTGGGCAAGCTCAGGGTACGTGTCGGACATCAGGTCCGCGACCACGCTCACGAGACGATCGAGCGTGGGCTCCCGGCGTCCCAGCAGCCAGGCGTACCGACCCGCCCGCCGCAGCACTCGCCGCAACACATATCCCCTTCCTTCGTTCGACGGGAACACGCCGTCGGCGAGCATGAACGCGACGGCGCGAGCGTGATCGGCCAGCACCCGGAAGGGCAGCCCCGCCTCCCAGTCCTCCGGATTGAGGGAGTAGCGGCATCCGACCACGTCTTCCGCCTCCGCGATGATCGGCAGGAACAGGTCCGTGTGATAGTTCGTCCAGGTCCCCTGCATGATCGCCGCGATTCGCTCCAGTCCCGCCCCGGTGTCGATCGAGGGCGCGGGAAGCGGTGTGTCTCCGTCGGCAGACCTTTCGAATTGCATGAAGACCAGGTTCCAGATCTCCATGAACTCGTCGGCGTCACCGAGCGCGTTGAACGCTTCAGGCGTGAGGTCTTTGGTCGCGCCGGATGGGCGCATGTCGTAGTGGATCTCCGAACACGGACCGCACGGCCCCGTCTCGCCCATCTGCCAGAAGTTGTCCTTGTCGCCCAGGCGGAGGACCCGCTCCGCCGGAATACCCGTGAGTTTCGGCCACAGGTCGGCGGCCTCGTCATCGGTTCGGTGCACCGTGGCCCATAGCCGACCGGGTTCGAGGCCGAGCTCCGAGGTCACGAACTCCCAGGCGAAAGCGATGGCATCACGCTTGAAGTAATCGCCGAACGAGAAATTGCCGAGCATTTCGAAGAAGGTGTGGTGCCTTGCCGTGCGCCCCACTTCTTCAAGGTCGTTGTGCTTTCCGCTGACGCGCAGACACTTCTGCGAGGTCGCGGCTCTTGGCGCCGGCCGTTCGGCCTCGCCGACGAACACCCGTTTGAACTGCACCATCCCCGCGTTCGCGAACAGCAGGGTCGGATCGTCCTCCGGAACCAGTGAACTGCTGGGCAGATGCAGGTGCCCATGCCGCTGGAAGTACCGAATGAAACTGGAGCGAATGTCGCTGGCCTTCATACCGTACCGGTCGTGTCGGTGGATCGTGTACCGATGCTTGCATCGGGATCGTAGATATCCCGGTAATATGCCGTACGGCCGACGTGCTTACAATTGGTGGAGGGAGGAAGGTAGCCAGCCCCGAGAAAAAAGCCCGCTCTCAAGCCCGACCGCCGTCCGGCTCGTCCGGCAGGAGTTCCCGCACAACCTCGCGAATCGCACCGGTCCGGAAGCCGCGTCGACCAAGGAAGGCCGCGAGTCGGCGCCGCGCCGCGGGCGGATCCAGATCCCGCAGGGAACGGGCCCTGCGAAGAGCCACGACGCGCAGGAGAGCTGCCTCCGTGACCCCCTCCTCATCCAGCGCCGTCTCCACGGCCTGTTCGGCAGTGTCGCGGTCGATGCCACGCGACAACAGTTCCGAAACCAGCCGCGGCCGCCCCCTCGGCTTGAGGCGAATCCGTTCACGAACGAAGGCCCTGGCGTACGCCTCGTCGTCGAGATAGCCAAGTTCGACGCAACGGCCGATAGCTGTATCGGCGAACCGCGACAGCCCGTGCTTCCCAAGGTAGCGGCGGACCTCCCTGCACGTCCGCGGTCGGTAGGACAGGTAGTGGACCGTCCGGTCCATGGCCTCTGACTCGCCGGCCTCCCGGCCGAGGGACTCGAGCTCGGCCGCTGAGACGTGGGCACCGACATGCAGGTCCCGACGCTGCCGGAGGTCCTCCGAGACCCTGAACAGGAGGACCTCGTCTACCTCCAGAAGAAAGCCCCCGATACGTCCGGGGGCTTTCTCGAGCGCAGTTACTACGGACATGTAGCGGCCGTCCCGTCTTCCTCGTTCACGACTGCAGCCGGAAACCGGCGCACGCTGGCACGGTTCAATCTGCCGGCGCTGCCTCCGTGGCTGCAGGGTCTTCGGTCGCGGTCTCGTCCGACTCAGACGGGGCGACCATTCCCAGCGCGACTCGCAGTCGGGTCTCGAGCTCCTCGGCGATATCCGGATTCTCGGACAGGAACAGCTTCGCGTTTTCCCTGCCCTGTCCGAGCCTGACATCATCGCCGTACGAGTACCATGCCCCGGCGCGCTTCACCACACCCTTTTCTTCGCCGATATCCACCAGAATCCCGTTCCGGCTGATCCCCTCGTTGAACATGATGTCAAACTCCGCCTGTCGAAACGGCGGCGCGCACTTGTTCTTCACCACCTTGACCCGGGTGCGGTTGCCGACCTGCTCGTTCCCATCCTTGATGGACGCGATCCGGCGGATATCCAGCCGCAGAGAAGCGTAGAACTTGAGCGCCCGTCCCCCCGTCGTGGTTTCCGGGTTGCCGTACATTACCCCGATCTTCTCCCTGATCTGGTTGGTGAAGATCACGGCCGTGTTGGAGCGGCCGATGGCGCCCGTCAACTTCCTCAGGGCCTGTGACATGAGGCGGGCCTGGAGACCGACGTGCGAGTCGCCCATTTCGCCTTCGATCTCGGCGCGCGGAACGAGGGCCGCCACCGAGTCCACGACCACCACGTCCAGCGCTCCGGACCGCACAAGGACTTCGGCGATCTCGAGAGCCTGCTCGCCAGTGTCCGGCTGCGAAACCAGCAGGTTCTCCACATCGACACCCAGCTTGGCGGCATAGGCCACATCGAGGGCGTGTTCCGCGTCCACGAAGGCAGCCACTCCACCGTCCTTCTGGGCGTTGGCGATGACATGCAGGGTGAGCGTGGTCTTCCCGGATGACTCGGGACCGAAGATCTCCGTGACGCGGCCCCTGGGCACGCCGCCGATGCCGGTCCCGTGGTCGAGCGACAGGGCGCCCGTCGAGATCGACTCGGTCCTCACCCGTGCCCCTTCTGCCCCCAGGCGCATGATCGCGCCTTTCCCATGCTGTCGTTCGATCTGGTTGATCGCAACGGAAAGGGCCTTCTTGCGCTCGTCGTTCAGTTCCAGTGCCATCGCCGCCTCGTCGTCTCGTTCCAGGGGTGGTTGTCGTCGTTCAACCCAGTATAAGCGGGGCCTGTGACTTTCGCAATTTGTTCGGTTTTTGCATTCGACACCGACCCCTGCAACTACCGAAGTCGTCTCAACGGTTTCTCAATGATGACCCACCCGGGAGTTGCCCGCCACGGGTCAAACCGCTTGCCCCGAATCCGTCCGGGCGACAGGATGGGGGCTGGACACCGCCTACAACTCCGACGGAGTGATCGCCTCCATGCCCACCGACGACAAGCCACTCGAGGCTTCACAATTCGAGAAGCTGGGCTCCTTCTATCTGGGCAGAGAGGTGGACCTGGCAGACCCTGAAGCCGCTGGCCCCCTGTTGATGTACGACGCCCGTGACCTGACGACACATGCCGTGGCCGTCGGAATGACGGGCAGCGGCAAGACAGGACTGTGCCTCTCCCTGCTGGAGGAAGCCGCAATCGACGGAGTCCCTGCCATCGCCATCGATCCGAAGGGAGACCTGGGCAACCTGCTCCTCACTTTCCCGGACCTTGCGGCCGCCGACTTCCGACCCTGGATCGACGAGGCGAAGGCCGTTCGGAAAGGGGTCACGCCGGACGAGCTGGCCGAGAGCGAAGCCGACAAGTGGAAGAAGGGCCTGGAGTCCTGGGGACAGGACGGCGACCGGATCGCCCGGCTGCGGGAGGCAGTGGACCTGGCGGTATATACGCCGGGAGCCAGCCACGGACTTCCCCTTGCCGTATTGCGCTCGCTCGCCGCCCCTCCCGCCGGCCTCGAAGCAGACCCCGACGCCCGGCGGGATCGCATCGCTTCTACGGTCTCCGCGTTGCTCGCGCTGGCCGGCGAGGAAGTAGACCCGCTGCAGAGCCGGGAGCACATCCTGCTTTCGCATATCGTGGAGCGCGCCTGGGACGACGGCAATGACCTGGACCTGGAATCCGTGATTCGGGCGGTCCAATCGCCCGGGTTCGAAAAGGTGGGTGTCCTCGATCTCGACTCTTTCTATCCGCAGAAGCAACGGTTCGCACTCGCCATGAAGCTGAACAACCTCCTGGCCGCACCGGGATTCGAGGCGTGGCTGGAAGGGGACCCGTTGGATATCCCGAGCCTTCTCTGGACGCCGGACGGAAAGCCCAGGATCTCGATCATCTCGATCGCGCACCTGGGCGACGCGGAACGCATGTTCCTGGTCACGCTCGTGCTGAACGAGCTGCTCGCGTGGGTACGCACGCGGCCGGGCACGTCTAGTCTGCGGGCCATCCTCTACATGGACGAGGTTTTCGGGTATCTGCCGCCTTCCCGGATTCCGCCGTCGAAGCCACCGCTCCTCACTCTCTTGAAGCAGGCCCGGGCCTACGGTCTAGGCGTCGTGCTCGCGACCCAGAACCCGGTGGACCTGGACTACAAGGCGCTGAGCAATGCGGGCACGTGGTTCCTCGGCCGCCTTCAGACCGAGCGGGACAAGAACCGGGTCATGGACGGGCTGGACGGAGCTGCTGCGTTCAACGAGTCCGGGTTGGACCGACGGGAGATGGACCGGATCCTGGGTGGGCTGGAAAGCAGGACGTTCTTGCTGAACAACGTGCACGAGGACGGCCCGGTGCTTTTTCGGACGCGTTGGGCAATGTCGTATCTGAGAGGACCGATGGCGAGGCCGGAGATCCGAAGGTTGATGGAGCCGCGGCGCCAGCGGCCCTCGCTCGCCACGCCTGGGGGAGGGCCGGGCCCAGGGGCTGCGCCTGCTGACTCGAACGGGCGTGCGGCGCCGGTGGAGGCGGACCTGGAACGCCCGGTAGTACCGCCAGGCGTGGAGGAGACCTTTGTCCGGCCCGGCCCGGGCGCGACCGCGGTGTCGTACCGACCCGCGCTGCTGGCCGAGGTGGACCTGCACTACGCTCGCGCCGCGCTGGGCATCGATCAGTGGGAGCGGATAATCTGTGTTTCGCCTCTACCGGCGGACGTGCCTCCCAACCCCTGGGAGGCGGCCGAGACTCTCGCAGCAATCGACCTGGAGGCCGATCCAGAGCCGGGGATTCCGTTCGGCGCACTCCCGACCTCTGCGGCCCGACCGGCCAGCTATCGATCGTGGAAATCGGCCTTGAAGGGCCACCTCTATCAGAATCGCCCGCTGGAAGTCCGACGCTGCGCCCCTCTCAAGTTGGTGTCCGAGGTCGGAGAGTCAGAGGGAGATTTCAGAGTCCGGGTTCGGGAGGCTGTGCGTGAAGCCAGGGACCAGGAGATCGACAAGCTTCGAAACCGGTTCGCGACAAAGCTGTCCAGGCTCGACGAGAGGATCCGGAAGGCGGAGAAGCGGGTGGAGCGGGAGGAGTCCCAGTACTCGCAGCAGAAGATGCAGACTGCCATTTCCGTCGGCGCCTCGGTCCTGGATGCCTTCCTGGGCCGGAAGAAGCTGAGCCGAAGCAGCATGGGTCGGGCGACCACGGCCATGCGTGGAGCGGGCCGCGCATCGAGGGAGCGGGATGACATCCGACGGGCAGAGGAATCGGTGGAGGCACTTCGGGGCAAGAGAGTAGAACTGGAAGAGGAATTCTCACGCGAGTCCGAAGCCCTCAGGGACCGGTTTGACGCGGACGGCATGGAGGTTGAGACGATCGGCGTCGCGCCGCGAAAGGCGGACATCACCATTCACCGCCTGGTCCTCGCCTGGCTGCCCGGTGGCGCCGGGAACTGAGCTCGCCGGCCCGTCACGAAGACGTCAGGCCACCACTTGTGCGAGGGCGTGAAGGCTGCGCTCGATGCCTTCGTCGTCGATATCGAGGTGCGTAACGGCGCGGAGCCGCCGGGTGCCGGCGGGAAGGATCCATATGCCGCGCGCACCCAGGTCTGCTGCCACCGTCTCCTCGTCCAGGTCCTCCCTCTCCAGGTGGATCATCACGATGTTCGTATCGGGAGCGTCTGCCCGTAGCCCCTCCATGGCATCGCAGTCTCTCGCGAGCCACCGCGCCCGGGCGTGATCCTCCCCCAGGCGCCCGAGGTTGTGGTCCAGCGCCCACAGGCCGGCGGCCGCCAGGACCCCCACCTGCCGCATTCCCCCTCCAAGTCGCTTCCTCACCGACCATGCATTCGAGATGAGCTCCGCGGGTCCGGCGAGCAGCGACCCGATGGGACATCCCATGCCCTTCGAAAGACATACCATGACCGTGTCGGCGCACGACGCGAAGTCAGCCAGCGCGACGCCGGCGGCGGCGGCAGCGTTCCACAACCGGGCGCCGTCCAGGTGAACGGGCAGGAATTTCTCGCGGGCGAGTCCCTGTATCGCCTGCATTGCCGGCACGGGTATGACCGACCCGCCATGCATGTTGTGCGTGTTCTCCACGCACACGAGTGAGGTGACCGGGTGGTGCCGATCGTCGGGTCGTACGGCAGCGGCCACATCCCTGGCGGTCAATGCACCGCGTTCGGATGCCACCGGGAACAGCTGCACTCCCGCTAGCCACGCGGCGTCGGCGTACTCGTAGTGAAATACGTGGGACTCAGACTCGCAGACGGCTTCGGTGCCCGGGCGGGTGTGAAGGATCACTGCTGCCTGGTTGGCCTGCGTGCCGGACGGAAAGAAGAGGGCGGCATCCTTGCCAAGCAGTTCAGCGACTCGGCGCTCCAGCCGATCCGCCGTCGGATCCTTGCCGAGTACGTCGTCGTCCACTTCGGCTTCCGCCATCGCCCGCCGCATGCCCGGCGAAGGTCGGGTGACCGTGTCGGATCGGAGATCGACGACCCTCTCGTTCATCGCTCCATCCCTCTCAGGCGAGCTTGCCGCCGCATGACGCGCAGAATTTCGCGCCTTGCTTCGCCGTGGCGCCACAGCCCGGACAGGCGTTCGAGTCGACCGTCTCGCCCAATTCGTCACGGGCCGCCACGGCATCACGTGCGTACCGGGACCGCAGAAGCGCGTAGTCTTCGTCGGACACCTTGCCCGTCTGGTACTCGAACTCGAGTTCACGAAGAGCCGCGATCGCCGCGTCCTTCCGATCGGCGGCTGAGTCACCGCCCTTCCCGGCCATCCATCGACCCTCAACCATCGGCGCGAATATCACGGCTGCCACCAGAATCGCCATGATCGAACCAAAAATGTAGACTGCGTACACCGTACCTCCATATTTGAAAGCTGATCCGCTACCGGGCGACGTGCCTGGGACGCGAATCCGATCGCCATTCCGTAGCCAACTCCAGAGCCCGCGCGACAGCGGCGGCCGGATCGTCGAATCGTTCGATCTCGAACCTCTCGCCCAGCGCATCTCGCACACCGACGAGCGGCCGCTTGATCTTCATGCAGTGCGCCGCCTCGTTCACGGTCCCCCATCCTCCAGCCACCGCGATCACCGCCTCGGATGCCCGGACCACCAGGTAGTTGCGGGCCTCGCCGATTCCCGTGGGAAGGGGAATCGACACTCCATCCGCTGCGACGGCCGGATCGTCACCGGGGAGGATTCCGAGAACCTCACCTCCCTCCCGGCAGGCACCTTCAGCCGCCGCGGCCATCACTCCACCACCTCCACCGCACACCAGTAGCGCCTCAGCGCGCGCGAGGGCCCGCCCCACCGCGTGGGCCGTCGCCCATATCTCGGGATCGGCGGTGGCCGATCCGATGACACCAATCCGGATTGGCCGATGCGCGACCGGATCCTTCCCCCCGGCGTGCGAGTTCACGGATCAGTCTCCTCGATCGTCTTCGATGTGAGCCCAGTGGATAGCCGTCCGCACCGCCCGGCGCCACCCCCTGACATCCGCGTCGTGGGCTTTCAGCCCCTGCGGATCCGGTTGGAAAGCGGCCTCGGCGCCCCGAGCCACCAGGAATTCCTCAGGTTCCGCCCACACCCCCGCTTCCAGTCCCGCCAGTCCGGCCGCTCCAAGAGCGGTCAGTTCCCTGGCGGCAGGGCGTCGTACGGGCACGCCGAGAACATCGGCCTGGAACTGCATCAGCCAATCGTTGGCCGCACCGCCTCCATCCGCGCGCAACGACCTCACAACGAGACCAGGGTCCGTGGCCATCGCCTGGAGCACGTCTAGGGTCGAGTACGCCATGGCTTCGAGAGCCGCCCGGACCAGGTGCTCACTGGTCGAACCCCGCGAAAGGCCTACTATGGTTCCTCGAACGTCCGGCTCCCACCAGGGGGTGCCGAGGCCGGTGAGTGCAGGGACGAAGTACACGCCGTCGGACGACTCGACCGAGCGGGCCATCGCCTCCGAATCCGCGGCACGCTCGAGCAGGCCAAGTCCATCACGAAGCCACTGGATCGCGGCCCCGGCGACGAGCACCGCACCCTCGTAGGCGAAGGCGCGGCCGCCCCGGCGGTCGCACGCGGCCGTCGTCAGCACGCCGGGAACGTCCGGTCCGCGCTCTGTCCCCGTGTGGAGAAGCAGGAAGGCACCGGTTCCGTACGTGTTCTTGGCATCACCACGTTCCCATCCGCCCTGGCCGAACAGAGCTGCCTGCTGATCACCCGCGACGCCCAGGATCGGAACCTCCGACCCGAAGACTCGCGCGTCCGTGACACCGAAGTCACCGGAGGACACCCTCACCTCGGGCAACATCGCTCGCGGTACGCCGAACAGATCGCACAGCCACGGATCCCAGTCGCCGGTGTCGAGCGAATAGAGCATCGTGCGGGACGCATTGGTATGGTCCGTAGCGTGAGTCCGGCCCCCGGTCAGACGGGAGATGAGCCAACTGTCGATCGTGCCGAACGCCAGCTCGCCGGCCGCCGCCCGGTCGCGCCATCCGGGATTGCCATTCAGAAGCCATTCGAGCTTCGTGCCCGAGAAATACGGATCGAGAACGAGACCCGTCCGCGACCTGATCTCCGGCGCGTGTCCGAGGCGGGTCAATTCCTCGCAGCGTCCGCTCGTCCGGCGGTCCTGCCACACGATGGCCGGGGCGAGCGGCCGGCCCGTGGCACGGTCCCACACCACGGTCGTCTCCCTCTGGTTCGTGATCCCGATTGCCGCCAGACGCTCGGTCGGGGAGCCAGCCGCCGCGAGCGCCCTGGCCGTCGTGTCGCGGACGGACGTCCAGATCTCCTCGGCGTCGTGCTCCACCCGGCCCGGCTCGGGAAAGTACTGACGGAATTCCCGGTAGGCCGCACCGAGTATGCGGCCGGCACGGTCGATCACCATGGCACGACTGCCCGTGGTGCCCTGGTCGATCGCGAGAACGAGGTCGCGTGAGCCTCTCACGGCAGCGGACGACTCGGGTGGGGTGGAATCATCAGGGTCAACCTGCCTCCAGGCTTCCGTAGGCGTAGCGCAGTCCGAAGCGCGCGAGCAGGGAGAGCAGGAGTTGCACGGGCAGGCCCATCACGTTGAAGTACTCACCCTCGATTCGCTCGACCAGCGCCGCCCCGAACCCCTGGATACCATAGGCGCCGGCCTTGTCGAGCGGCTCTCCGCTGGCAACGTATTCCTCGCATTCGGCGGCATCAAGCGACCTGAACCACACCTGGGTGACCGCGACATCCGATTCGATTCGACTTCCGACTCGGAGCGCGAGCCCCGTATAGACCCCGTGCTGCCGGCCCTGCAGTTTCATCAGCGTGCGGACGGCATCCGCCGAGTCCACGGGCTTGCCGAGGATCTCACCGCCGATTACAACGAGCGTGTCGGCCGCCAGGATCAACTCCTCCGGATCCGCTTGCGTCGCCGAGGCCTTCTCTTCGGCCAGGCGCCGAGCCTGCACGCCCGGATCCTCCCCAAACCGCAACTCCTCGTCCACCATCGGCGGACGGACCTCGTGTTCGAGATGCAGGAATTCGAGGATTTCACGCCGACGAGGCGAGCCGGACGCCAACACAAGCCTCATCTCTCGATCACCAGGGTGACCGGTCCGTCGTTCAGGAGGGATACCTCCATCCGGGCCCCGAACTCACCCGTCGCCACCGGCACGACGCCACCGCGACACACATTCACGAAGTCGTCGTACAGGCGCCGTGCCTCGTCCGGGGCGGCCGCCCTCACGAACGAGGGCCGACGACCGCGCGATACGTCCCCATAGAGGGTAAACTGGGACACCACCAGCATCTCTCCGCCAACCTCCGTCACATCCAGGTTCATCCGCCCGTCTGCGTCCGCGAAGATACGCAGACCCTGGATCTTCTCCGCCATCCAGTCCAGTTGATCCCGGTCATCCCCTTCTCTGAACCCCACCAGGATCAGGAGCCCGTTACCGATCTCACCTACCGTTCTATCCGATACCGAAACGGACGCCTGCGACACCCGTTGTACGACGGCTCTCATCCGCCCCCCCTTCGCTGCCGGGTGCTTTCAGATTCTCCGAGTCTCGCCCACTATCCCCACCACGTGGATAACTCCCCGGGGTCGGGCCGCGCCACTGCTGCCGCACTTCTCATCATGACAAACAATGTTTTTCCACACGTTTTCAACAACGCTTCCACAGCGTGTTTTTGGCAAACTTCGGTACGCTATGCCTGTATCGGACGACGCCTCTCTGCCACGGCTGCGACAACGCGGTGGATGGCGCCGCGACCCTGGGAAGACCGGCGGCCGACGAGCGGGGACGGAGGAAGACGAGGGCAGGCGGAAAGGACGACACTGGCTCTTGGATGTACTCAACCCCTGGAGGCTCCGAAGAGTCCCAGGGGCTGAGGGAAGATA
>CAYWLF010000013.1:0-21457 GCA_964458875.1 uncultured Gemmatimonadota bacterium | reverse complement strand
ATCCGGTGTGCCAGTGCCAACGGTGCCAGGGCACTGGCGGTCTCGACGGGCCGCCATTCCGTCGAGGAGTTGCTGGAACACCGTCCCGACGCAGTGTTCGAGAACTTGAGCGACACATCTCGAGTGGTGAAGATGCTTGCCGATGAGTAGTCAGTCACTGAAAACAGACGTGTTCATTGACGGCAGCGGAGTACGCCGGGGCGCTCGCGTGACGATCGCCGGCGTAGCGGTTCTGTGTGACGAACTGATGGTTCCGTACGGCGAAGTCTTCTGGGTATCGCGCCGGAAGGGCATGCTACTGCTGTTCGCGGCTCGCGCCACTCTGGCGATCAAGGGCTCTCCCCAGGAATTGGACCGGCTGTACGCGCTTCTCACGGAGCGCGTGGACCTGACAGAGCTCAGGCGGCGCATCGTGAAACAGCTGGGCCATGAAGTGGTCCTGTTCACGGCCGGCTGCGCCGCAGCAGGCACCATCGAGGGGAAGAATATAGGGGGCCTCCACGTCGCCGCGGTCACCCGCAGGGCCCTCTATCTGCTATCGTTGGATCGTCAGATCACGGTGCCCTGGCCGGCCCAGGCCGCCAGCCGCCGGCCGGCGAAGAAGGCCGAGTCCGGAGAACGGGACGACGACTACCTGGTCATCGGCAGGCCGGACACGTCTCTCACGATTCGCTATCTGTTTCCCGAGGAGCTCGGGGCGGTGCTCTACGCCGCCTCGCAGCAGCCGCCGGAGGGTGTCGATGGACGCCCCCTCGAGTTGTTCAGCCGGGGAGAGGTCTCGCCGCCACCCCAGGCTGAACTGCCGCCTTTCTCACTGGCCGCCGGCTCCCTGCAGGAGGTCGCCGAGCGGGCAGCCGCGAACGTGCCGGGCGAATTGCAGGCCAAGGTTGGGATGCGGGACTATTTCTTCGAGACGCACTTCCAGGAGCTGGGGGAAATAGCGCTCGGCCCGCTTCTCCTGCGAAAATCGGCGGCCGGCGGGGCGTACAGCCTGGAGAAGGCGATCAACGCGATGAACTCCGGCGGGCTGCAGGAGGATACGCGGGCCGCAGTTTCGACGGCCGCCGACAGGTTGGCGGAGGTCTACGCGGGAGAACTGGAGCGAGTCGCGACCTCCAGGGGCATCGAGATCACGGGCGACAGGAGCCTGGCCCTCGGTGCTGCCGGAAAGGCCCTCCTCCTCGAGCGCATGCAGGATCCGTTCGACAGGTTGTGGCGGAGATTCGGCGACCAGGGGGAGCAGGAGGTCGAGCTTCGTCGCCGTATCGCCGAGCTGGAAGCGGGACACCCGGACCAGGACGACTCGGAGATGCACGGTGCGGCCGAGGAGTGGCGAGCCGCGATGGTCCGCCTGGACCGTGGGTACGAGGGAGCGTGGCGCGAGATGGTGGAGGAGATCGAGCGCGCGTGGTCGACCGATCTGTTGAGCCGACTGGCACTCGTGGGGAAGATCGAGAGGCCACGGATCCCGGAGTGGGCGCAGGTGGCGGCCCTGGCCGCGATTACGCTGCTCCTCGCGGCCGTGCTCGTCTTCGTCCTCGCACGATGAGCACGCCGATGGTCCGCTCTTAGGGGACTCCGCAGGTCACATCGAACACCGTACTGATCAGTCCGCCGGCCGGCACAGTCACTGTCCGAGGATTCTCGCCTTCCAGGGAACAGTTGGCGGCCACGCTCGACTCGAGGAGCCGGACCTGGGTCACGCCGGCTGCGACGGAGCCCACGGTTCTCACGCCCGTGGGCGCGACGGCGATCGGGCCTCCGTATTCGATGACGACTTCGTACCCATCCGAATCGAGAAGCACCCCCGTGGTCGACGTGATGAGTCTCAGGTTGCCGACCTGGTCGGTGCATACCACCTCGTACGTCGTCTCGATCACGTCGCGACTCGGAACGAGCACGGTCCGCTCGACGTCTCCGATGAGGCGACAATTCAGGGCAATATCTCCCAGCCGTACCGTATGTTCGCCCGTCTCCAGGTCCGCAGCGCTGGCCGTGTCGTTGGCCCCGATCACGACGCTGCCCAGGTCGTCCACGGCGAGCGTGTATTCGTCGTCCGGGTTCACGCCGCTCGTGGACGTCACCACCTGGAGAACGCCGGCCGTGGCAGAACAGGTAATCTCGAACGTCGTGGACGTCTCGGCATTCTCGATCACCAGGACGGGTCGGGGGTTGTCTCCGCTCACGACACAATTCGTCGCCACTCCCGCGAGTTCGACGGTATAGGTGTCGACCGCACGGTCCACGAACGCCACGCTGTCGTTGACGCCGATGAACGAGGCGAAGAGGTCGTTGACCCGTATTTCGTAAAGGTCCGCATCCAACTCCACTCCCGAGGTAACCGTCACGACGGCGAAGTCTCCGCGTGGGCCGGATGGATTCGTGCCGTTGTCATCCGAGTCTCCGCATGCCGCCACCGCGAGAACGAGAACCCCGCAACACACGGGAACGAAGCGCGTCGATATGGATAAACCCATTGAGAACCGGTCCTGGTGGGTATCTGTTTGTCGCGTACCCTCGGTCACCCGCGTTTTCACCCACTAGAAGAGGGTTCGTTCCCACGGGAGCCGGTATGTGCCACGCGGAGGTCGCGCGAAACACGGGTCGTGTTATCTTGTGCCGCCGAGGTTGCGGGCTCCCGGCGGTCGGTCGCCGGAGCCGATGATAGTCGTCCCGGTCGGTGCTCGACAAGGAGCGTGTTTTGGCCAACGGAAAATCCAAGGGTGGCAAGGGGTTCTATTTTCTGATCGGCGCGGTGGTTGTCGTGGGCGGTCTTCTTCTAATGAACGCGAGGAAGGGGGCGAATGAGGCCCCGGACCTTGCGCCCATCGCGCTCGCGGGTGGGGACGCCACGGCGGACGTGTCCGCAGGCGCGGTGCTCGGAGCCGACGACGCGGCCATCGTGATCTGGGAGTTCTCCGATTTTCTCTGCCCCCACTGCCGGACGTTCAATGCCATGAGCGGCAAGCTGCTTCGGCAGAACTACTCGAATACCGGATCTCTGAAGTGGATCTCTTTCGACTTTCCCTTGCGGCCGGAGTCGTGGGCCCCGGCGATCGCGGCGCAGTGCGCCAAGCGACAGGGCAAGTACTACGAGATGAAGGACCTCCTTCTCGCCCGGGTGGACAGCTGGGGTCGCGATCGTAGCCCGAACGGGAAGTTCGTCGGCTACGCCAGGGACCTCGGCCTCGATGCGGGCACCTTCGAGAGCTGCGTGGATGGACAGGAGACCGTGGCACAGGTGCAGGCGACCAAGGCGTTTGGTGAGTCACTGGGCATCGACGGCACACCGAGCATCTTCGTCAATGGCGAGCGGTTCACCATACCGGGCCGGGACTACGGATACGGCGCCCTGGAGGAGCAGATCAAGACGGCCGCGGCGGGCGACGAGTAGCCGGTCGGGGATCGTCCGATGTCTCATGACACGCGGATGCGCGGCATCGTCCTGATCGGGCTCGTCGGTCTGTTCGTGGCGGTCTACCTGCTGCTTTATCACCTGGGCTTCTATGGGGCCATGCTGTGCGGCGTGGGCTCGTGCGAGACGGTCCAGGCATCGAAGTACGCCCGCTTCCTGGGTCAGCCGGTACCGCTGTGGGGGACCTTGTGGTACGCCGGCGTGCTGGTGCTGGCCTTCCTGGGCCTGGGCCCGGCGGCCGGAAAGCGATGGCTGGATGTACTGCTTGCCCTGACCGTCGCCGGGGGGCTTCTGTTCTCCGCGTACCTGACCGGAGTGGAGTTGTTCATCCTGCACGCCGTGTGCATGTGGTGTGTGATCAGCGCCGTCCTCACGGTGGCCATCTTCGTACTGGCCCAACCGTGGCGACTCCTTCGAGGGTCGCCGCCACCGGCGACCGGATGAGAGAAGGGGCGGCCAATCGGCCGCCCCTTTCTTGTTACTGCAAAAGCAGTATCCGGCGAGCCGTCAGGCGGTAGCCCGCCAGAACCCTTCCAGTGCGTCGCCGTGTTCCGACCCACGCAGTTTGTCGAAAGCGCGGTTCCGGATCTGCCGGATACGCTCCCGGGTGACGCCCAAGAGCTCGCCGATCTGCTCGAGCGTCATCTCTTCGCCGTCATCCAGCCCGTAGTACAGGACGAGGATCTTCCTCTCCCGCTCCGTGAGATAGCTCTCGAACATCTTCTCCAGGAACTCGCGCCGGGCCTGGGCCTCGACATCGATCTCGATGTCCCCCTCGTCCGCGCCGGAGAACCGCTCGCCGAAAGACGCGCTGTCCCGGTCCGACTTGTCGAGCGGCGCGTCGAGACTGAGCTCGGCCGAAGCCACGCGACGCAGCGCGCGCACGGTCTCGACGGGCTCTTTCATCTCCTCCGCGATCTCGCGATCGGTGGGCGATCGACCGAGTTTCTGCGTGAGGGCGGTCTCGGTGCGTGACAGCTTCACCAGGTTGGAATTCTGGTTCAGCGGAATCCGCACCGACCGGGTCTGCTCGGCCAGGGCCTGCAGCACGGTCTGACGAATCCACCACACGGCGTACGAGATGAACTTCACACCCTTGTCGGGATCGAACTTCTTGACGGCCTTGAGCAGGCCCTCGTTCCCGATGCAGACGAGCTCGGCCAGGTTGAGCCCTCGGCCCTGGTACTTCTTCACGTACGAGATTACGAACCGCAAGTTCGCCGTCACCAACCGCTCTGCCGCGGCCCGATCACCGGCGCGTGCCCTGCGCGCGATCTCGCGTTCCTCCATCGGATCTTCGATCAGCGGGTAGCGCTCGACGTCCTGCAGGTACTGGTCGAACGAATCGAGCGCTCGCGCGTCGAAGAATATCTGCTTTCTAGCGGCAGCGTTCATAGGCTCCGTATCTCTTGCTGTACGACGGCACAACTGTCACACGAGGGTAATACCCGTTCACCCCCAAACCCCAATACTACACTGAATGTCCGTCAGGTTCCGTCAACCCTCAACTCTCGCGAAGCGCGTCGCGTAGCCACTGCTCGTCTTCGGCTCCGAGGTCGGCCGGCCCGTCCGCGGCAACGCTGTCTTCTCCGGCCCTGGCCCACTTGCGCAGGCGATTTCGCGCCAGGAAGAAGCCGAGCACCAACACCAGGAGCGGCAGCCCATACACGAGCAGGTTGATGCCCCTCGCCTGAGGTTGGAGGAGAATCCACTCTCCATACCGGCTGACGAAATACGCCTCGATTTCTTCCTGAGTCTCACCGGCCTCGAGCCTGTCCCGTACTACGGCATGCATCTCCCGGGACAGATCCGCGTTGGATTCGACGATGGACTGGTTGCGGCAAACAGGGCACCGGAGTCCCGAAGCGATTTCCGCGGCCCGGGCGTCCAGGGCCTGCTCCTCCGGGTCCGTCAGCGCGCTGCGGTCGTCGGTCGCTCCCGCCGGTGCTTCCACCTCCTGTGGAACGGCCGACGCGGTCCCCGGTTCCCCTTCCTGCGCCATCAGCGCCGCTGTCCCGGTCACGACCGTGACGAGCAGGGCGATGATCCACGCCGCCGAGCGGTTCACGGTGCAGCTCCAGTCCCGGTCGCACTGGAGGTCGTCGCGGGCGCCGCGAGCAGCGAGTCCACCTGGTACCGCACGAGGTCCCACGTAACGGGCCCGACCTTCTTGAGCGAGATCGTCCCGTCCGTGCCAATGAAGAAGGTCTCGGGGACGCCGTACACTCCGTAGTCGATAGCCGTACGTTGCGAGGGATCCAGGACGTGGGTCCAATCACCCCCGTATTGGTCCATGAAACGCTCGGCATTGGCCCTCGAATCCTGGTAGACCACTCCGAGAAGGACTACTTCGGAATCGTCCCAGGTGCGTTCAGTCTGCACGAGCACCGGGTGCTCCTGGCGGCACGGAATACACCAGGAGGCCCAGAAATTCAGGATCACGACCCTTCCATCGAGATCGGTCAACTGAACGGTGTCGCCTTCGAACGTGATAAGCTCGAAGTTCGGCGCCTCCAGCCCCGCCATCGGGGAGGGTAGAACGTATGTATCCCGGCCCATCCCCCAGGCCAGCAGCCACAGTATGGGCAGGGCCGCCAATGGGAGGAGCCAGCGAAGCTGCTTCTTCTTCATATCGTCTCTATTCAGGCTTCTGAAAGACCCCGGGCGGCCGCGTTACGAGCGCCGTGGGGACAGATCCCAGGCAGCGCGACGAATGCGATGTCGTGTGCATCTGACGATCAGACGGTCACCGCCGCGGCCTCTTCCTCGAGCTCGGCGGATTCCTCTTCGCGAGCAATCTCGATCGCCGATACCGCGGGGCGTCCACTGCCCCGCTGCGGCATCACGGCCAGGATAGCCCCGAGCGCCACGATCATTCCACCGATCCACAACCAGGGCACGGCCGGGTTTACGATCGCCCGGATCGTCGCGTGACTCCCCTCCGCCTCGTCGAACGCCATCAAGGTGAGGTAGAGGTCCTCCTTGAGAGTGGACCGGACGTCAGGTGTTCCGATCGGCTGCTGTGAGTTCGGGTAGTAGTTCATGCGGGGCTGCATGGTTCCCGCCTCGTCTCCCTTGTGGAAGATGTTGAACGTACCACCGACCACGAACCGCTGGTCCTGCTCTTCGGCCCACAGCTCTTCGAACACGATCCCATAGTCGCCGAGCTGCATCAGCTCTCCGCGTCGCAGCGTGACCTCGCGCTCGAACCGATATGTCCCGGAAAGGGCCAGAGCCACGATGATGACCACGATGCCCGCGTGTACGGTGTAGCCGCCGTACCGGCGGTTGTTTCGCGTCAGGATCTGCGCCAGAGCCACCGGCGCCGAAACGCCAGCGATCCGCATCCGGGCCCGCACGCCCTTTCGGAACTCCTCGACGATGGTCGCGGTGACAAATCCCGCGAAGGTGAACGTGACGAGTGGCCAGAAGCTGCGGGTGCCAAGGACGAAGCCGAGCAGCCCTGCCGCCAGGCCGGCGACGACCGGCACCAGGAAGGTCCGCTTCATCTTCTCCGGCGTGGTGCGCCTCCAGGGCAAGGCCGGTCCCACTCCCATGAGGAAAAGGAGGAGTACCCCGATCGGAATCGAGACCATGTTGAAGTAGGGCGGTCCGACGCTCACCCGGTTCCCGTTCACGGCTTCCACGATCAGCGGGAATGTCGTTCCCAGCAGAACGGTAAACGTGAACGCGACGAAGAGCACGTTGTTCAGGATGAACGCACTGTCGCGCGATACCACTGCGTCCAGCGAGCCCGGCGCGTGCAGCCGGTCCGATCGCCAGGCGATAAGGACCAGCGACACGATCATGATCAGGGCGATGAAGGCCAGGAAGATCGGGCCGATCATTCCCTCGGTGAAGGCGTGGACCGAGTCAAGAATTCCCGATCGGGTCAAAAATGTCCCAAACAGGGTGAGAAGGAACGTCCCGATGATGAGAGAGAGGTTCCAGGTCTTCAGCATTCCTCGCCGTTCCTGCACCATCACCGAGTGCACGAACGCCGTAGCAGTGAGCCACGGGAGGAAAGACGCGTTTTCCACCGGATCCCAGGCCCAATAACCGCCCCAGCCCAGCACCTCGTACGACCACCAGGCGCCCCCCACGATACCCACGGAAAGGAAGGCCCAGGCAGCCACCGTCCAGCGGCGCGTCACCCGGATCCACTCCTCGTCCAGCTTGCCGCTCAGCAGGGCGCCGATGGCGAACGCGAACGGCACCGTGAGTCCCACGTAGCCGAGGTACAACATCGGCGGGTGGAGACCCATGAGCGGGTGGTTCTGGAGCAGAGGATTGGGTCCGGGGCCGTTCGTCGGCACTGGGAATACTGCGCCAAACGGGTTGGCCGGTCCGGTGAGCAGCCCGTAGAAGAACAGTCCGACGAAGCCCATTACGCCCTGGGCGAACGGGATCAGCCTGGAGTCCGACTTCCGGTTCACGAACGCCACCAGGGCGCCGTAGGCCGACAGAATCCAGCCCCAAAACAGGATAGACCCCTCGAGGCTGCTCCACAGCGAAATCGCCGTGTAGTAGGTCGGCGTTTCCAGGCTTCCGACCCGGGCCACGTAGGACACGCTGAAGTCGTGCGACAGCAGCGCGATCTCCATCGCGATGAACGCCGTGGACATGGCGGCGAACACGAAGTACGTGCCGTAGCGGGCCGCGCGTATCAGGCCGGGCTTTCGGTTGAATCCGCCTACGATGCCCGTGATCGTCACCGCCAGGGCGCCGAGGAGCGCCGCGGCGATGGACGTGCTTCCGATGATATTCAGCATAGACCGCCTACCCGTCAGTCTTGATCAGCGACTCGTACATCTGCTCGGGCTTCTCACCGTGCGGCGGCTCATACTCGTTGGAATGCTTTACCATCAGGTTCTTGGACTCGAAGACGCCGTCGTGCGTATAACGGCCCTCGACCACGACTCCGATGCCTTCCTTGAACATCGCGGGCGGCGCCCCCGTGCTGCGCACCGGCACCTCGCCCAGGCTGTCAGCGACCACGAAGCGCAGATCCAGCGCTTCCGCGTCCCACACCAGGGATCCAGTCTTCACCTGTCCGCCGAGACGCAGCGGCTGGTCGACGATCTCGTCGGCCCGCTCCGCGAGCTCCGCTCGAAGCTCGCTGGGGGTCAGGAAGTAGACGACGTTGCTGCTCAGCCCACCTGCGATCAGCATCGCGATCCCACCGGCGATCGCGAGCACACCAACCCCGGCCCATATCTTCTTGGACTTATTCATGTGACGGATTGTCCCTTGTATTTGCCTCGGAGCATCAATCTCCGGCGCCAGCAACTTCGAACGACTCGACAGCGCGCGCCGTCGTCCGTTCGCGTGATTCCAACCTGAACGCGTACCACAGGAGCGCGCCCCAGGTGAGTCCGTAGCCCGCGAAAACGAAGCCGCGGTTCTCCATGCCCACCCGGCCCGTATAGACCCATAGCAGGATCAGGGCCACGACGTAGACCACGCCGATCACGCTCCACTTACGCATTGTACGCCATTCTCTTCTCGAGTTCCCCTTCGAGGCGGGCAAACCGGATGCGCCGCACCATCAAATAGATGTAAACGATCGTGAAGGCCGCCAGGTTCAGCATCAGCGTCCACAGGATGTCCGGTGCCACACTGCGCGGGCTGGACGGCGGCTGATGCAGCGTGCGCCACCAGGTGACCGACATGTAGACGATGGGCACGTTCGCGAACCCGATTACGCCGACGATCGCCGACCACCGGGCCCTCTTCTCTCCGTCTTCCGCGAAACTCCGAAGGGCTCCGTAGCCCACGTAGATGGCCAGCAGGATGGCCGTGGTCGTGAGCCTGGGATCCCAGGTCCAGAACACTCCCCAGGTCGGTTTGCCCCACATCATCCCGAGCAGCAGCGTGACGACCGTGAACACCACTCCGATCTCGGCGGAGCTGGCGGCCACCCGGTCCCAGCGCTCGTCTCTCTGGATCAGGTACAGGACGCTCATCACGAAAACGACGAAAAATGCCAGGAACGCGAGCCACGCTGCGGGAACGTGCACATACATCAAGCGCTGCACGTTGCCCTGGGCCGCGTCCGCCGGCACGACGACCAGCCCCACGTAGCTCCCGACCAGCATGGACAGGAGGGCGAGGATGCCCAGGAACTTCTCCACTGCCGATATAGGCCCCACTTCACTCCTCCAGAGCGATCGGGAAAATCCAGATACAGATCACAAAGAAAATGATGTCGAATGCGCCGAGCACCCTCAGCCACACGACGGCCTCGCCCATCAGGTCTCCCTCGAGGATCAGCGTGGTCGCGTTCACTGCTCCCAGCAGTACCGGCACGAGCGCCGGGAACAACAGAAGCGGCAGCATGACCTCGCGGGCCCGAAGGTTCACCGTGAGCGCCGAGTAGAAGGTGCCCACCAACGAGAAGCCGATCGTTCCAAGGACTGAAACAGCCGCAAGCCCCAGGGCGTGCGGCCACAGGTTCGCCTGGAACAGAATCCCGGCCGCCGGAATCAGCACGGCCTCGACCAGGAGGAGCAAGACGATGTTCCCCAGCAACTTACCAAGATAAATCGCACGAGGGTCTCCAGGGTAGGCCCGCAGCCCCTCGAGCCCACCGCTCGTCTCTTCGTTCTGGTACGTACGGCTGAGTGACAGGAGTCCCGTGAACGCGATGCCGACCCACAGGAGGCCGCCCGCCACTTGCTGCAGAAGCTCCGTGTCCGGTCCGAGCGCGAAGCTGAAGATGAACAGCACCAGGGCCGCGAAGAACACCATGGCGTTGAAGCTCTGCTTGGTGCGGGCCTCGATGAGGAGGTCCTTCCACACGATGGCCCAGGCCCGATAAAGGAGGGACATCACTCCACCTCGGGTGCGCCGGCCGGGCCACCGACCGACAGGTGTCGGCTCAGGGGCTCACACTCCGGGAGGATCTCCAGGTGGCCTTTGCGCAGGATCCCGGTCTGCTCCGCTTCGCGAACCGCTTCACCATCCTGGTGCGAGGCCAGCAGGACCGTGGTCCCGGACGCCTTGAAGTCGCTGACGACCTCGTCCACCAGTCGCATACCCTGCGAATCCAGCCCGGAATAGGGTTCGTCCAGGAGCGCGACCTCAATCGGACGCACGAGAAGCTGTCCGAGCGCCAGTCGTTTCCGCATCCCGGTGGAGAAGGTCCTCATCCGATTGTCCGCCACTTCGGCGAGGCCGATCCGCTCGAGCACGCGCGCGATCACATCGCGGCGCGGCTTGAGGCCTCCCATTCGCATGGTGAAGTGGAGGTTCTCGGCGGCCGAGAGATCATCGTACAGGAAGCCGCGAACGGTGAGAAGGCCGGTACGCTTTCGGATCTCGTCCGGCTCATGCTGAAGGGAGTGCCCCATCACGTGCGCGTCGCCACCGGATGGACGCAACAGGGTCGCGACGAGCTTCAGGAGCGTGGTCTTTCCAGCTCCGTTTGGCCCGACGAGGCACAAGGTCGTTCCGGCCTCCACGCGGACGCTCGCGTCGCGAAGAGCCCAGTTCCACCCGAACCGCTTCGAGAGTCCTTCCAGCTCGAGCGCGGCACGGGTCTCACGGTCTATCGGTATGGCTAGATTCCTCGTTCAGTCTCCGGACGGCTCATCGTCCTGGGCGTCGAGTCGACGCACCAGTTGCCGCGCGAAACGATCTACATACTGCCACGCGGGGTGTGCGCCCGGTACGGGCCGCATCAGGCTCCATTGGACCGGTTCGGTGGGCTCCGTCATCGGATTGTACAGGGCCTCCACGTAGAGCAGCGTTCCGCCCCTCTCGGGCTCCGCCCAGAGGAGCATCTTCACGTACTTCTCGGCTTCCGAAAGGCTGCCGAACGTGGCCGAGTCGATTACCCGCGGAACGTAGATCCAGTCCGACTCCATCCTCGCGACGTTTGTAGAGTCGTCCGCTGATCGGGAGAACCACCGCGGCTGGATTCCGTCGTTGCGCAGGACCTCCCACGCTTTTTGCATCACGGTGTCCGGCGGAGCGGCCACGCGCACGACCGTCGCGTCCCTGGACGGCCCGCGACTGATGCCCTGGCTCCCGGATCCGGACGCGCACGCGGCCAGGACTCCGGCGACCATACCGGTCGCGAGCCATATCGTCGTTCGGGAAGAGAGCATGTGACCTCCTCGGCCTCAGATGTGCCGGGATCCGGTTTCCGGCCTCACGAGCACTTGGTTATGCGGCCTGAGGCGTCCTGACGCAAGCTTTCGGCCCGGTTTCGGCGCCTTCTGGAACGACTACCTTGCACACGATATGTTCGGCTCTGCACAGGCCGGAGTGGAGACAATGAATACGATAGAAACACGGGAGGAACCGTGGACCTCACCGACATCGCAGCGCTCGCGCAACAGACGGGAGAAAAGATCCTGCTCCTGGTGCTTGACGGAGTCGGCGGGCTTCCGCTCGAGCCTGGCGGTCTGACGGAACTGGAGACGGCCCGCACGCCGAACATGGACGCTCTGCTCGCCACGGGCGACGCGGGGCTTCACGTGCCGGTCGCGACGGGGGTGACCCCCGGGAGCGGTCCGGGTCACCTGTCGCTGTTCGGTTTCGATCCGCTCCGGTACCGGGTCGGTCGGGGAGCCCTCGCCGCCCTCGGCGTGGAGTTTCCGTTGCAGGTCGGCGATGTGGCGATTCGCGGGAACCTGTGCACCGTCGACGACCAGGGTGTGATCGTCGATCGACGGGCGGGGCGCATACCCTCGGAGGAGGCCGCGCCGGTCCTCGAGATGTTGGACGGGATCACGGTCGCCGGCGCCAAAGTCTTCGTGCGCCCGGTCAAGGAGCACCGATTCCTCCTCGTTCTTCGTCCCGAGGCAAGTACGGACGCCGACATCGCAGACACGGATCCGGGAGTCACCGGCATGCCCCCGCTGGACGTCGTGGCCGGGTCGCCGTCGTCGGAGCCCGCGGCGCGAGTCACCCGTGAGTGGCTGGCACGCGTGCCCGAGACGCTCGCGGGACAACCCCACGCCAACATGGTTCTCCTGCGCGGCTTCGCGACCCTGCCGGACTGGCCCCGGTTCCCCGACGTGTTCCGGATGCGATCGCTCGCCATGGCCGCGTACCCGATGTACCGCGGCGTCGCTCGGCTCGTCGGAATGGACGCGGCCGCCGTGGAGGACGATCCGGCTGCGTTGGTTCCGGCGCTGCGAGCACGGATCGACGACTATGACTTCTTCTTCCTGCACGTGAAGGGAACCGACAAGGCGGGAGAGGACGGCGATTTTCAGCGAAAAGTGGACATTATCGAGCAAGTGGACGAAGTTCTGCCCGCTCTGCGCGAGACGGGCATCGGAGTGACGCTGATTACCGGCGACCACTCGACGCCGGCGAGCATGAAGAGTCACAGCTGGCACCCGGTGCCGTTCCTGCTTCACGGCGGTCCGGGTCGGGGGCATCGATGCGAGGGGACTGCGGGCTTTGGCGAGTCGGAGTGCACCCGGGGGGCGATCGGGATGATCCGCGGGTGTGAGCTCATGCCGCTGGCCGCGGCCCGGGCCGGCCGACTCGGAAAATTCGGGGCCTGACACAGACAGGATTCAATGCGCCGCCTCCACTGAGGCGGGCGTTCTCGAGAGGAGTGGAGATGCGGTGTCCGAAGTGTGGTAGCGACGAAGGCGGGAAGTTCTGCTCGAAGTGTGGGGCCGAGGTGCGGAAGAAGGCTGGGGGAGCGAAGTGCTCCAAGTGCGGCAAGGGTCTCGAGCCCGGGGCCATGTTCTGCGCTGAGTGCGGCGAGCCCACCGGACACCGTCCGCCCAAGGGGGCGGGCGCCTATCTGCCGTGGATACTCTCCGGACTCGCGCTGGTCGCGTTCGCCGTCGCTCTCACCATGTTCATCCAGGGGCAGGCGGCCAGCCGCGTCGGTGACATGCCGGTTACCGGCGCCCTGCCGCAAGCCGAGAGGGTCAATCCGGACGGCACTCCGGCGGGCGGCGCGTCCGGCGCCGGCCCGGGCGGCATCGACCTCGGTTCCATGTCTCCCCGCCAGGCGGCGGACAGACTGTTCGACCGTGTGATGCGCGAGGACGAGGCGGGCAACGAGGCGCAGGCCCAGCAGTTTGCCACGATGGCGATCCAGGCCTACGGGATGCTGCCGCCGGCCGAAATCGACGCGGACGCCCACTTCCACCTGGGGCTGCTCCACCTCGTCCTGGACGACCCGGATGCGGCGGACCAGGAGGCGGACCTGATTCTCTCTCTGGACAGCCAGCACCTGCTGGCGCTGTCGTTGAAGGCGAGGGCAGCGGCGGTCCGGGGTGACACTGACGCCCAGGTCGCGGCCTACAACCAGTTCCTGGACGCGCTCCCCGCGGGTCTCACATCGGGCACGGCCGAATACCAGATGCACGACAACATGCTGGAAATGGAAGCCGGGCGGGCGAGGGAGGTCACGGGCCGAAACTAGCAGACACCGGTCGCCGCGCGGGGACGGCGGAAGCCTACGGGTCGATTCGGGCGCCGCGCAGCCGGTTGGCGTTGGTCACCACGGTGATCGAGCTCAAGGCCATCGCCGCCTCGGCGAGAATCGGGTGGAGCAGGCCGAGGATCGCCACCGGGATGGCGATGGTGTTGTAGAAGAAGGCCCAGAAGAGGTTCTGCCGGATCTTCCGGAACGTGGCGCGTGAAAGGAGGACCGCCCGCACGACCGCCGTCAGGCTGCCGTGCACCAGGGTCATGTCCGCGGCCTCGATCGCGATATCGGTGCCGGTGCCGATCGCGATACCCACGTCCGCCTGCTTGAGGGACGGGGCGTCGTTGATCCCGTCACCCACCATTGCCGTCACGTGGCCGGCCGCCTGGAGCTCCCTGATCGCTTCAACCTTGCCGTCAGGCAGCAGGCCCGCTCTGACGTCGTCGATCCCGACTTCGTCGGCCACTGCCCGTGCAGTGCGCTCGTTGTCTCCCGTGAGCATCACGGTTCGTAGGCCGAGTTCCAACAGGTCCCGGATCGCCTGCCGGCTGTCGTCCTTGATCCTGTCCGCCACTGCCACCACGCCCACGAGTCTGCCGGCGGAGGCCACGAACATGGCCGTGCGGCCACGAGCCTCGAGATCACGGACGGCTTCGGAGAGAGGGGCCATGTCCACCCCGCGCTCCCCCAGCAGGCGGTCACTGCCGACGAGCGTTACGGCGTCGTCTACGATTCCCGAGACGCCGAGTCCGGTAAGGGCCTGGAACTCGACCACCGTCGCGAACGCGAGGCTCCGTCCCCTTGCTGCTGCCGCCACCGCCTGTCCGAGCGGGTGTTCGGAGCCGTGTTCGACGGAGCCGGCCAGTCGCAGTACGTCGTCCTCCGATCTGCCGGGTACGGGCACGACGTCGGTTACCGAAGGCTCTCCACGGGTGACCGTGCCCGTCTTGTCGAACACGATTACGTCGGTTCCCTCCAGCGTCTGGATGGCTGCGCCGTCCCGGATGAGGATTCCGTTCTCGGCCCCGAGTCCCGTGCCCACCATCAGGGCGGTGGGGGTCGCGAGCCCGAGAGCGCACGGACACGCGATGACGAGCACCGCGAGGGCCGCGAACAGGGCCAGTGAGGTCCTGCCCAGGTCAGGCTGCACCCACGGAACAAACGTCGCCGCCCGCTCGACGACGGCATGAAAGAAGCCAGGGAAGAGCAGCCAGCCCAGCAGCGTGCCCAACGAAACCGCAAGAACGACGGGCACAAATACCGCCGTCACTCGATCGGCAAAGTCCTGAATCGGAACTTTGCTCCCCTGGGCCTGCTCGACCATCCGGACGACGTTGGCGAGGAACGTGTTCTCGCCCACGCCCGTGGCACGCACCCGCAGCAAGCCCTGCCGGTTAACCGTGGAGCCGATCACCGGGTCGCCCTCCGTCTTGTCCACCGGCATCGACTCACCCGTAGCCAGTGACTCGTCTACCGCGCTATGACCGGACTCGACGACGCCGTCGGTGGGGATCTTCTCGCCGGGGCGCACCACCATGAGGTCTCCCACGACCACGGAGGCGATGGGGACCTCCGATTCCTGCCCGTCGCGGATCACGCGGGCGGTCCTTGCCTCCAGGGACAGCAGCTTCTGAATCGCCGCCGACGTACGGCCGCGGGCCTTCGTCTCCACGAATCGGCCCGTGAGATGAATGGCCATGATCATCGCGCCCACGCCCGCGTAGTTCATGATCATGGGGCCGGCGCCGAAATGATGGGGGAGTGCGGCACAGCCCGTCAGCACCGCGGCCCCGCTGCCAAGGGCGATCAGGCTGTCCATGTTGGGGCGTCGGTACACGAGAGCCCGCAGCCCGCTCGCCATCGTCTCCCGCCCTGGTCCCAGGAGAACCGGAAGAGCGAGGACCACGAGGCCGACGTGAAACGCCGCCGCGCTCGGCCACGGGGCCCCGAAGAACATCTCCGGGATCATCCAGACCATGATCGGCAGCGTCAGCGCCCAGGCGGTCACCATCCGCTGCCTGGCGGTGGTCACCTTCCGGGCGTCCCGGCGGAGGCGCTCGCGCTCGCGTTCGGCTCGGTCTTCGAGGGGATTTCGGGCAACGAGATGGAAGCCGGCGTCGGTCACGGCCCGCTCGAGTACCTCGAACGGGACCGTTCCCTCGATGAAACGGACGCTCGCCGTCTCGGCCGGGAGGCTCACGGATGCCTCGACCCCCTCGACTCGGTTGAGCGCGCGTTCAACGGCCGCGCTGCACGCGCCACAATGCATGCCTTCGACTGGATAGACCTCGACGCGCCGGCTGGGCCCGGCCGCATCCTCGGTCAGAGTGTCGGTGTCTCGCATGTCTCCGCCTGGCCTCGGAACGCGGGTACGCGGTCTCGGAGCCGGTCGGCGCCCGGCCCGATCAATGCAACTCCATGGTACCCGCGCGGGTTCCACCGGGACAGGATGGGCGTTAGAATCATGGCATGTTCAAAAAGCTGAAAGACGCCATCGAATCAGCACTGGGCGCCCTGGAGGGTCGGTCCGGAGACGCGAGCCGCGAAGACGTGGAGAAGCTCCTCGACGGTATGCGCGAAGAGTTGATCGAGACGAAGGCCCGGGTGCCGGTCTTCGAGGAGCAGCTGAAGAAGCTTCGGCTGGCCCACGAGCGCGAACTCAAGCAGGCTGACGACTGCCACAGGCGGGCCGTGCAGGCACAGAGCATCGGCGACGAAGAGACCGTTGAAATTGCGCTGCGCTTCGAGGCGAAGCACCGGGTTGGCGTGGACGTGTGGGTGCAGAAGATAGAGGCCGCAGAGGCCGAACTCGCCATGCAGCGCCAGACCGTCGCCGAACAGACCGAGCAGCTCAAGGATGCGCGGGCCAGGAAGGATGTGCTGGCGATCCAGGCCCGGCGGGCGGGGAGCACGGAGCGCATGCGAGGCGGAGGCCGCTCGAGCGTAGACGAGTTCGATCGGTTGGCGGACGCGATAGAACGGGAAGAGGATCTGGGTGCGGCGGGCCGTGCGGTCGACGACGACCTGGCGGGGAAATCCGGCCCGGGAGACTATGGTGAGGAGCCCCCCGGTCTCTCTCGGGATGAACTCGCCGAGCTCCAGCTCGAAGAACTGAAACGTCGGATGAAAGGGGACAGCTAGGCCTGGACACTCCGGGTCAGCCGGTCAATCTGTTCTTCCTTTCCCATCACGATCAGTACGTCCCCCACCAGGACTCGGTGCTCCGGCCCCGGGTTGTACGCCCAGGGGCCGTCACGTCCAGGGGTGTCGGCATGTCGCGCGGCGATGACGATCAGGCCCGTCTTGTGTGGAATCCGTAGATCGGCCAGCGTCTGTTCCTCGAAAGGCGACCCCACTGGAACGTGCACTTCCTCCAATCGCAGATCCAACTCCTCGCTGCGGGTCGCCACGTCCAGGAAACTCACCACCTGCGGCTGAAGGAGCATCGCCGCCATACGCATTCCTCCGGTGAGATTCGGGCTCACGACGTGGTCCGCCCCGGCGACATAGAGCTTCTGCAGGGTCTGCTCGTTGTAAGCACGGGCGACGATCGTGAGGCCGGGCTGCAGGTCCCGGGCGCTCAGGCACACGAAGAGATTGTCGGTGTCGGCGCTCAGGCAGGTCACGAGACCCGTGGCCGTTCCGATCTTCGCCTCGATCAGGGCCTGGTCCGTCGTCGCGTCCGCCACCACCGTCAGGATATCAGGGAGCTCCCCTCGCAGGGCTTCGGCCCGGTCCGCCTCCTTCTCGACGATGACGTATCGCTTCCCAGCCGCCTCGAGCTCGCGGGCGACCTGCCGTCCCGTGCGGCCTGCGCCGCACACGATGTAATGGTCCTTAAGCGTTTCGATCTTCTTCATGGTGCGCCGGGTCAGGAAAACGTGAGCGAGGTCCATCTCGACGATGGCCGATGTGACGAGCGCGAACCAGACCCCCAGTAGCGTGAGGCCTCCGAGGATGAGGAAGCTCGCGAGGATCCGCCCGCCCGTGTTCAGAACGTGGACTTCGCGGTAGCCCACTGCCGACAGGGTGATGACGGTCATGTAGATGGCGTCCGACAGGTCGTACTCGGGGACCGCAAGGAAGCCCACCGTACCGATCACGAGTAGCACGAAGGCGCTGCCCACCATCCAGGCAAAACGCTTCCAGAATCTACTCATGTGTGATCACCGGGTCCGCGTGACGGAGACATGGTCCAGAATATACGCCGGCCACCTCTGCCCTGTCAGCACGCGTCGAGCCCCCGTCCGGGCACACACCAGGGTTGCACGGACCGGAGGCAGACCGGACGTTGGGACCGATGGATCGAACGGGTGGCGAGCAGCCCACCGTGGTCGCAACGACGGCGGAGAATCGCGCGAATGAACCGAACCGAGCTTACCGAAGCGCTGGCGCGCGCCACCGGGTTATCCAGCGGCGACGCCGCCCTGGCGGTCGAGGGTCTGTTCGACCCCCGGAACGGAGTGATCGCGCGGGCTCTCAGGCGCCGCCGAACCGTTCGCATCACAGGGTTCGGGAGCTTCGTGCCCCGGCGCCGCGAGGCTCGGGTGGGACGCGATCCCCGCACGGGTGACCCGCTCCGAATCCCGGCCGGCACCTCCATCGCTTTCCGTCCCGGGAAACCGCTCCGCGAAACATTGGGCTGACAGGAGAGCGGTCAGCGACCCCGGTCGTGCTTCACGCTCACCTCGCGCCCCCGGATGGGGGTGCCGTTCAGCTTCTCGATCACCCGGTCGACGACCTGGGAATCGATCTCCACCAGAGAGAAGCTGCCACGGATTTCGATCTTTCCGATCTGGGCCCCGGCGATACCGGTCTCTCCGGTAATCGCCCCCACCAGGTCTCCCACACGAACGGAGTCCCGGTTACCGGCTCCGATGAACACCCGCGACCACGAGCCGCGAGTTCCGCGATGCTCCGTGCCGCCACTGGCGGCGCCTGCCCCCCGCTCCGAGGATCCAGGCTGCTCTCCTCCGCGCGAGGCTGCTTCCACGTCGGCCCACGGCCGCACGGCCGCGTCGCCTCCTCCGCCCCGCCGCAGCAGGTCCGACAGCGCGGCGGCGATGCGCGTCGTTCCGAACTCCTTGATCAGTGGCTGTAGGACGAGCAACTCCGCGTCCGTTCCGCCCCGCTCGACTCGCGACCGCACGAGCGACCGGTACCGTCCGAGCGGGTTGAGCTCGGTCGCGGGCACTGAGCCCGGAAGAAATCGGAGCGTGGAACCCGCCCGGGTCGCGAGGATCTCGAGCTGCCCACGGTGCGTCGAGTCGACGATCGCGACGGCGTGATCCCCCGGTCCCGTGGCCAGGGCCTCGAGCGACAGCGGAAGCCCGAACCAGGCCCGGACCGTGCCCGCGCTTCCGCCGGCTTCCGGGAAGCTCGCTGCCACGTCCCAACCGTCACCGGGCTCGGCGAGAGTGAACCCCGCACTCTCGAGGGCCGCTCCCACGCTGCGAACGGAACCATCGGACCGGCATCGGACATGGACTTCCGCGCGCCCCGACATTGCCCGAATCAGATGTGAGAGCCGTTCTTCTTCGGACGCCCCGAGCCCCACGTCGATGCGTTCCGGGTATCCGCCCGCCACGGGGTCGGGCGCCTCGGCCTCGTCGAACGCGCTCTCGGGCCAACGGCGGCCCCTCGGTAGCTGCCGCTGAACCAGCTCCCGGAACTCGTCGTCGACCCTGCCGGTGACCGCGATGCGCCGGGTCTCGGTCCCCAGGGTGTCCAACAGGGGTTCGACAGAGGTCCACTCGTCCAGATCTTCGAGGTCGGCCACGCCGTCCAGGATCAGCAGGTGCAGTCCGCCCAGGCCGAGGCGCCCGAGTCGGATCTCAGGCAGGAGAAGTGATGGGCGCGCCACGAGGCACTGCACGGGCGCCGTCCCCGCATCAAGGCTGCCGTCTCCCCTCAAGGTCGCGACGCCTGCCCGGAGGCCCCGGACGCCGACGGAGCGTTGGATCGCGAGTGCCACCTCGGTGGCCCGGTCGCGCGTCGGGACCAGAACCAGAGCCTGGAGTCCGGCGCTCGGATCGCAGCCTGCGCCGACGGCGAGCGCGTAGACAGACTCCACACCCGAGCCCCGGCCAGCGGCCAGGGCAAGGTGGTGTCCGCGGTCGATCGGCGTTTCCGCCGCCGCCAGGACCTCGGGCACCTTCCGGAAGCCCATCGTGGTCGCGATTCCGCTCAGACTCGACTCGTTCGACATATCAGGTCACGCTCCCTCTCTACTGCGCTTCAGGTCACTGTCAACATGGTTGACGGGGCGCCCGGCCTATCCCTAGTCTACCCGGCGCTCCCCGCGTCCACACCCACCCCGATCGGAACGACATGACCAGGTTCGCAGCCTTGCCGGTCCTCCTGTCGCAGGCGGTGGACGGCGGACTCCTAGAGCGAGTGACCGCGGTAAGGGACGTGGTCTGGGGCGTTCCGCTCATCGTCCTGCTAGTGGGGACAGGCGTATATCTAACCCTGCTGCTCCGGGGCCTGCAATTCCGGAAGTTGTGGCACTCCCTCTACCTCGCCTTCTTCAAACGGACCGAGCACGGCGCCGAAGGCGATATCTCTCACTTCCAGGCCCTCATGACGGCGCTCGCCGCGACGGTGGGGACCGGGAACATCGTGGGCGTCGCAACCGCGATTTCCGCCGGCGGGCCCGGGGCGCTCTTCTGGATGTGGGTCACAGGCCTCGTCGGTATGGCCACCAAGTACTCCGAGGCCGTGCTGGGCGTCCGCTTCCGGGAGACGGACTCCCGGGGCGAAAAATGCGGCGGCCCCATGTACTACCTGGAGAACGGAATCCGCTGGGGGAGCCTGGGACGCGTTCTGGCCTTCAGTTTCGCCCTGTTCGCGACGATCGCGGCCTTCGGAATCGGGAACGGAGTGCAATCGAATTCCGTCGCGGAGGCCGTGAGCAACGCCACGGGACTGTCACGGCTCACGATCGGCCTGGCGACAGCGTTCCTGGTGGCCACCGTAATTCTGGGGGGCGTGAAGTCGATCGGGAGGTTCTCGGGTGTCTTCGTCCCCGTGATGATCCTCCTGTATATCGGCGCCGCGGGCCTGGTCCTGCTGCTCAACCTGGACCGGGTACCGGCCGCGTTCGGGCTCGTGTTCGAGCACGCGTTCAGCGGCCAGGCTGCCGCCGGCGGTGCCGTGGGTTACACGATCAGCCAGGCGATACGCAGTGGTGTGTCCCGCGGTGTCTTCTCCAACGAATCGGGACTCGGGACCGGAGCGATCGCTGCTGCGGCAGCGCAGACGCGCGAGCCGGTCCGCCAGGCCCTCATCTCGATGACTCAGACGTTCATCGACACGCTAGTAGTATGCACGTTCACGGGAATCGCGATCCTGTCTACCGGGGCGTGGGAGATGGGCCTCGACGGTGCGTCTCTGACGCAACAGGCGTTCTCGACCGGGCTGCCCGGGGCATGGGGCCAGAACCTGGTGGCGCTGTGCCTCAGTTTCTTCGCTTTCAGCACGATCCTGGGCTGGTCCTACTATGGCGAGCGCAACCTTCAGTACCTGGTGGGATCGAAGGCAATCGTCCCCTATCGGCTTCTCTTCGTCGTGGTGACCGCCGTGGCGGCGGTGGTGGAACTGGACGTGGTGTGGCTGATCTCGGACATCATGAA